>NZ_JBJZOJ010000022.1:0-110440 GCF_047200655.1 Streptomyces sp. MS06 | reverse complement strand
TCAGCGCCGCCGCCAGCCGGGAGGCGGCGGGCCGGGACCCGTCCCGCAGCGCGGCCACCGCACCGAGGACCGTCTCCCGCCCCCCGCCCGCCCGGGGCACCCCGGCCGCGGCCCGTTCGTACAACCGGGCCCCCTCCTCCAGGACCAGCTCGGTGTCCATCCCCGCCGGGATCTTGATCCCGGCGTGGTGGCGCCAGGTGGTCACCGGGTCGCCCCACGCCTCCACCGTGTAGCTCCACCGGCCGGTCGCATCGGCGGCGACGGAGGCACCCCACCGGTCCGTGCCGGGGGCCAGCTCGCGCATCGGCGTCCACGGGCCGGGCCGGCCGTCCGGGTCCGTCAGGACGACGTTCGCGGCCACCGCGTCATGGCCCTCCCGGAACACCGTCGCCGAGACCTCGAAGACCTCGCCCACGACCGCCTTCGCGGGACGGCGTCCGTGCTGGACGATCGGGCGGACGTCCAGGACGGGTATCCGGCCGACCGCCGTCCCCCCGCCGGTATGAGGGGGCGCGGCGCCCGGTGGGCCGGCCGCCGCGGGACGCACGGCGGGGGCGCCGGGGCCGGCGGCCGGGGCTGCTGGCGGGTGGTGCGTGGCGGGCATGACCGCTCCTGTCCGCGTCAACGTGGGCGGATGGCAGTGGGGAGGTGGGTCCTGCGGTTGTCCCCGGTAGTACCCCCGGGTCACGGAGGAGCCTTCCCACTCGCTTCGGGTGGGCAATCCGGAACTTTGTTAACTACTCACGCGTATGTGTCTACACACAAGACCGGCGTCCTTCCACCGGAACGGGACCGGCACTGCGCCCTTCGGGGTCCGAGGCTCCGGAACCCGGAGGGGTGTCTCGGGCGCGCCCGCCGCGGCCTGCGGCCCGGCGCGCGGAGGCCGCACCGGACCCGCCCCGCGCCGCGCCGGACCCGGCCGGTCCGGCCGACACGCTCCCGGGCAGCCTCTCGTGCGGGGCGAAGCATCACAAGAGGGCCGGAGAGGAGGGAATCGGCCATGTCGTCCCTGTGTCGCCCCGGCCCGCTCCACCGGTTGTATCAGGGTTGTGACCACTTTCGGATGACACCGAGCGACTCGGACCCCTCCGCGACCGCATGGGGCCGTTCGGGCCGAAAGGCAGGTCGGGGTGCCCGGCTCCCAGCGAGGCGGGCACCGACGCCGGTACCGTCGTAGGCGACGACGATGCACACAGCCGTGCCGTCCGCGAAGCGACTCGTCGAGGTGAAAAGTGAAGGCGATCCGTCGATTCACCGTCCGACCCGTCCTCCCCGAACCCCTCCGCCCGCTCAGCGACCTGGCCCGCAACCTGCGGTGGTCCTGGCACGCCGAGACCCGCGAGCTGTTCCAGGCCGTGGACCCCGAAGGCTGGGCGGCCTCGGAGCACGACCCGATAAGGCTGCTGGGCAGCGTGCCCCCGGCACGGCTGGCCGAACTGGCCCAGGACCGCCGCTTCCTGCGCCGCCTCCGCGCCGCCGCCGACGACCTGCACGACTACGTCACCGGCGCCCGCTGGTACCAGGCGCAGCCCGGGAACCCGCCGGCCGCCATCGCGTACTTCTCACCCGAGTTCGGCGTCACCGCCGCCCTGCCGCAGTACTCCGGGGGCCTCGGCATCCTCGCCGGGGACCACCTCAAGGCTGCCAGCGACCTGGGCGTCCCGCTCATCGGCGTCGGGCTGCTCTACCGGCACGGCTACTTCCGGCAGAGCCTGTCCCGGGAGGGCTGGCAGCAGGAGCACTATCCCGTCCTCGACCCCAACGAGCTGCCCGTCACACTGCTCGAGGAGGCCGACGGCACCCCCGCCGGGGTCGACCTCGCGCTGCCCGGCGGCCGCCGCCTGCGGGCCCGGATCTGGCTGGCCCAGGTCGGCCGGGTGCCGCTGCTGATGCTGGACTCCGACGTCGAGGACAACGACCTCGGCGAGCGCGGGGTGACCGACCGGCTCTACGGCGGCGGCAGCGACCACCGGCTGCTGCAGGAGATGCTGCTCGGTATAGGAGGGGTCCGGGCGGTCCGCACGTACTGCCGTCTGACCGGCCACCCCGAACCGGAGGTCTTCCACACCAACGAGGGCCACGCCGGCTTCCTCGGCGTGGAGCGCATCGCCGAGCTGTGCGAGCGGGGCCTGGACTTCGACGCGGCGCTGGAGGCGGTGCGCGGCGGCACCGTGTTCACCACCCACACGCCCGTCCCGGCCGGTATCGACCGCTTCGACCGGGATCTCGTCGCCCGCCACTTCGGCCCCGACGCCGAACTGCCGCACATCGACGTCGAACGCGTGCTGCGGCTCGGCCGGGAGAGCTACCCGGACGGCCGGCCCGACCTGTTCAACATGGCCGTGATGGGCCTGCGCCTCGCACAGCGCGCCAACGGCGTGTCGGTGCTGCACGGCCGGGTCAGCCGGGGCATGTTCTCCGGCCTGTGGCCGGGATTCGACGCCGACGACGTGCCGATCACCTCGGTGACCAACGGCGTGCACGCGCCGACCTGGGTCGCCCCCGAGGTGTTCCGCCTCGGCGCGCGGCAGATCGGCGCCCAGCGCGCCGAGGACGCGCTGACCGTCGGCGGCTCGGACCGCTGGGACAGCGTCGCCGACATTCCCGACCAGGACGTCTGGCAGCTCCGCCGCGACCTGCGGGAACAACTGGTGACGGAGGTGCGGCGACGGTTGCGCGCCTCCTGGCGGCAGCGCGGCGCGGGCGCGGCCGAACTGGGCTGGATCGACGACGTCCTCGATCCGGACGTGCTCACCATCGGCTTCGCGCGCCGGGTCCCCTCGTACAAGCGGCTGACCCTGATGCTCCGGGACCGCGACCGCCTGACGGAACTGCTGCTGCACCCCGAGCGGCCGATCCAGATCGTCGTCGCGGGCAAGGCGCACCCGGCGGACGACGGCGGCAAGCGCCTGGTCCAGGAGCTGGTCAGGTTCGCCGACGACCCGCGGGTGCGCCACCGCATCGTCTTCCTGCCCGACTACGGCATGGCGATGGCGCGCAAGCTCTACCCGGGCTGCGACGTCTGGCTGAACAACCCGCTGCGCCCGCTGGAGGCCTGCGGTACGAGCGGCATGAAGGCGGCACTCAACGGCTGCCTGAACCTGTCCGTCCTGGACGGCTGGTGGGACGAGTGGTTCCAGCCCGACTTCGGCTGGGCCGTCCCCACCGCGGACGGCGAGCACACGACCCCCGACCGCCGCGACGACCTGGAGGCCGCCGCCCTCTACGACCTGCTGGAGCAGCGGGTGACGCCCCGCTTCTACGAGCGCGGCCGCAGCGGGCTGCCCGAACGCTGGATCGAGATGGTCCGCCGGACCATCACCCAGCTGGGCCCCAAGGTGCTGGCCGGCCGTATGGTCCGCGAGTACGTCGATCGCCTCTACACCCCGGCGGCGCACGCCCACCGGGAGCTCACCCCGGACGCGGCCCGCTCCCTGGCCGCCTGGAAGGCGCAGGTGGGGGCGGCCTGGCGGGAGGTGGCGGTGGACCACGTGGAGACGTCCGCCACGGCGGCCACCGCGGAACTCGGCAGCACGCTCACCCTCCGGGTACGGGTCAACCTCGGCGGGCTCGCCCCGCGCGACGTGGAGGTGCAGGCGCTCTCCGGGCGGGTGGACGCGGAGGACCGCATCGCGGACGCGGCGACGGCTCCGCTGAAACCGGTCGGCGGCCCGGACGAGGAGGGGCGCTGGATCTACGAGGGTCCGCTCGCCCTGGACCGCACCGGCCCCTACGGCTACACGGTGCGCATCCTCCCGGACCACCGCCTGCTCGCCTCCGGAGCGGAGCTGGGCCTGGTGGCGGTGCCCTCGGAGGACGTGGTGGACGGGGCGGGCGTGCTGCTGCGCTGACCTCCCGGCCGCGGACGGCGGCGGTCCCGCAAGCAGATGCCGTCGCCGTCCGCGGCCCCGGGCGCGCGGCTCCCGCGCCCGACGGCTGTCCGCACCGGACGGCTGCCCGGGCCCGCGTGCGGCGGGAGGGCAGCCGGGCGCGGCGGGCGGGCCGGGCGCGGGAAGCCACGGGGTGCGGGAGCCGCGCGTGGGAAGCCGTGGGGTGCGGGAGCCGCGCGTGGGAAGCCGCGGGGTGCGGGAGCCGCGCGTGGGAAGCCGCGGGGTGCGGGCGCCCGGGAGCAGGGGAGCCGGCGGGCCGGGAGGCTGATCAGACCGCCATGGCCTCCTGGAGCCAGCGCGTGACCCGGTACGGCAGCCACCAGACGAGGTCGTCGGCCGCCAGCACCAGGTGCTCGGCGGCGAGTTCGTCCACGATGTCGTCCGGCACGTCCGCGCGGGGGGCGCCCCGGTCGAGCCGGGCGAGGGCCGCCGGATACCGGGGGTCGTCCGCGGTGAACCGGCGCAGATCACCCCAGCGGCGGTCCCGGATCTGCAGGAACCCGGGCCCCTGCCGCCACACCAGCTTGCAGAGGTAGTGGCGGGTGCGCCAGGCCCGCAGTGCGGTGTCCGGGTCGGCGGGTCCGGTGACCGAGGACGGCGGCTGCAGGTGGGACAGTACCTTCCAGGTCTCCTCGGACCGGTCCGCGGGCAGGCGCAGGTCCCAGTCGACCCGGACGGCGCGCGCCGTCAGGTCGCGGACCAGGCACAGCCGGTCGATCGCGGCGCGGGCGGCCGCCGGCCCGGGCCGGGTCAGGTCGACCGGGGCGTCGAGTTCGGCACGGCGCACGCCCATGTCCCACAGCCGCGCGGCGGCGCCGGGTTCCGGGTCGAGCCGCACCCGGCCCAGGGACATGCCCGGCAGCGCCCGGGCCTCCGTGTCGTGATCGCGCCAGGCCCGGACGGACAGGGCGGAGGTGGCGGGTGGCATGACGGCTCCTCGTCGGTGGCCGGGGTCGGGACTGCGTCGGTGGGGAACGCGTGTGCGGAGGTCGGGACTGCACCGGTCGGGACTGCACCGGTCGGGACTGCACCGGTCGGGACTGCACCGGTCGGGGCTGCACCGGTCGGGGCTGGGCCGGTCGGGGCTGGGCCGGTCGGGGCTGGGCCGGTCGGGAACGCGCCTTCGGAGCGGCGCGCCGGCGTACCCCGCCCCGGCGGAGGAGGGGCGCCGGCCGGGGGCGCAGCGCTTCAGGGCAGCGCGGGGGCCGGCGCCGCGGAGGGCCGCGCGGCGGAGTCCGCGGCACCGGTGGTGTCGGCGGAACCGTCCGCGGGGCGGGCGTACAGGTGGCTCATGTAGTCCAGCCGCAGCAGGTCCTGGTTGACGGAGGCGGGCGCCAGGTGGACGTACTGGCCCCCGTCGGTGAAGACCACTCCCTGTGCCGTCCACTCGGTCAGCAGGACCGCGACGTCCTGGGGGGTGCGGTCGGCGAACGCGGCGTCGGCGGTGGCCTTGCGGTGCAGCGCCGCGGGCGAGTGCGGCTGGTCCAGCAGCCGGAACACCGCGAGGTGGAACGGGTCGGTCAGCCGCAGCGACCGCCAGTCGTACCCCTCCCGCCGGCTGACCAGGACGATCTCGTCACCGAGGTCGGTGTGGGTGAGCCGGGCGTCGGTGTGCCGCTTCTTCCACGTCGCCAGGGCCGCGTTGAGCCGGTCCACCGTGACCTCGCCGATGCCGCGCTCGGGTGCCTCGAAGACGTACGCCAGGTCGTACAGCTCCTCCTCGGGCAGGTCGTAGGTGAAGAAGTAGTGCTCCTCCGGGCGCAGCCCGGTGAACCCCAGTTCGGGCCGGTTGAAGTACGGGCTGAACCGTTCGATGGCGATCCGGGCGGACAGGTCGACCGGCGGGTTGAGGTGCTCCAGCGCGGGCAGCTGGCGGATCACCGGGTCGTAGTCCTCGTCCGTCTCGCCGGGGAAGCCGTGCAGGTAGTTCCAGGACACCGACAGGCCGGTCTCCGCCGCGTCCCGCAGCATCCGCACGTTCTGGCAGCCGCTGACGCCCTTGTCCATCAGGTCCAGCACCCTGCTGTTGAGGCTCTCGATGCCGGGCTGGACGTAGATCAGTCCGGCGTCCGCGAGCACCTGGAGCTGCGGACGGCGCATGTTCGCCTTGATCTCGATGTGCATGCGCAGGTCGTGCCCGCTCTCCACGATCCGGGGCAGCACACTGGTCAGGTAGCGCATGTCGAGGATGTTGTCGACGACGTACATGTCGAGGACCCGGTGGCGCTCCGCCAGGCCCGTGATCTCCTCGTAGAAGGTGTCCGGGCTCTTGCTGCGGAACTCCATGAACGAGCCGTTCAGCCCGCAGAAGGTGCAGTGGTGCTTCTCGCCCCACCAGCAGCCGCGGGCGCCCTCGACCACGAGCTTCGGCTCCACCCAGTTGCGGGCCACTCCGGCGGCGAGGCGTTCGAAGTAGCCGCTGTAGTCCGGTGGCAGGATCGCCGCGGGCGGCAGCGGACCGGTGGGCATCGCGTTCGCCGTCGGGGCACCGCCCGTCCGGTGGCACAGCCCCGGTATCCCGGCCGCCGCCTCGGCCCGCGTGCCGTCCCGCACCGCCTCCAGCAGCCGCGGGAAGGCGTCCTCGCCCTCCCCGCGCACCACGTAGTCGACGAACGGGAAGTTGCGGTGCACCGCCGCGCCCTGCTCGGCGTCGCAGTTGGCGCCCCCCATCACCGTCACGATGTGCGGGGCCAGCCGCTTGATGTGCCGGGCCGCGGCCAGGGCCGCGGTGTTCTGCTGGAAGGTGGACGTCAGGCCCACCACGTCCGGCGCCAGGTCGACCACCCGCTGCGCGATCTCCGCCACGAACTCCGGCACCACCGCGTGCAGTTCCTTGGTCATCCGCATCCGGGAGGCGCGCAGCCTGGCGGTCATCACCTCGGTGAACTCGGCCTCCTTCCAGTGCGGATCGTCGTACAGGGCGCTGGAGAAGACCCAGTCGCCGCACCCGAGGAAGTAGGACGACAGCGCGTAGTACTCGTAGTCCTCCGCGGAGAACTCGGTGCGCGCGGTGATCCAGTCGGTGAACTCCAGGTTGGCGTGCAGCACTTCGCACGTCGCGCCCGCGACGCGCTCGTCGACGCTGCGCTTGAGGATGCCCAGGGCCAGGGAGGGCAGGTCGATGGGGGACCACGGCATGTTGAGGAGGAGAACGCGCACGGACGGCTCCTTGCGGGTGGGCGCGGGCGGACGGTCGTCGGGGCGGCGAGCCCGGCCGGCCCGCCGGGGGGCGGGCCGGCCGGACCCGGGGATCACTCCTCGTCGTCGCCGGCCTCGTCGGCGTTGCGGAACGGGATCGTGATGGTGATGCCGATGCCCGGCTTGCGGTTCTCCTCGTCGCCGGCGAGCGGGTCGTTGTGGATGATGTCCTTCTGCATGGTGCTTCTCCCTTCGTGAGGTGGTGCGGTGCCGTGCACACCCGGTCCCGCTGTCGGGTCAGCGGGGCCGGGGCCCTCCGGCCGCGGCCGGAGGGCGTCCAGGGGCCGCGCGCGCCGCCGCTCGGGGCAGGCGCGCGTGCAGGAAGGTCAGAGCGCGGCGCAGGACCGCGACGTGTGCCGCGCCGTCGTAGCCGTCGTGGCCGGTGTCGAGCCACAGGGACTCGTGGTCCGCGCCCGCCTCGTCGAGCGCGGCGAGGTAGGCGCGGATCTGTCCCGGCGGGCACTTGCTGTCCCGGGTCGCGCCGACGACGAGCAGCGGGTCGGTGACGGAGTCCGCGTAGGTCAGCGGGGAGCTGCGCGCGTAGAGTTCGGGCACCTCCTCGGGGGTGCCGCCGAACAGGCGGACGTCGTAGGCCCGCAGCGCCTCGGTGGTGGCCCGGTGCGCGGCCGCCCAGTCGGCGACCGGCTTCACCGCGACGCCGGCCTGCCACAGACCGGGCCGGCGGCCCAGGGCGAGCAGGACCAGGTAGGCGCCCCAGGACACGCCCCACAGCGCGGTGGCCCCGGGCGCGATCAGCCCGCGGGACACCAGGTCGGCGCGGACCGCTGCCAGGTCCTCCACCTGGGTGTGGCCCACCCCGGCGGGGAAGTCCCGCCGCCAGCGCGGCCCGTAGCCGGTGGAGCCGCGGTAGTTGACCCGTACGACCGCGTAGCCGGAGGCGACCAGCGAGTGGACCGTGCCGTCGTAGGCGTCCCGGTCGTGGTCGGCCGGACCGCCGTGGACCAGGAACACCGCGGGCGGCGGCGCGTCGCCGGTGGTGTCGGGCAGGCTCAGCAGGGTGTGCACGCGGCCCGATCCGGTGGGCGTCCACAGGTCGGTGTGGTGCCCGGGCACGACGACCGGCGGGCCGGCGGGCGGGAGCGCGATGCCGTCGGTGGCCCGCAGTACCGGGGGGTGGGCGGTGTCGGTCCACAGGTAGTCCACCGCTCCGGAGGCGGCCGGCGCCGCGTCCAGCAGGCTCCCCGCCGGCGTCGGCAGCAGCGTCCGGCGCCGGGTGCCGAGCTCCACCCGGTGCAGCAGGGACCGCCCGTGCCGGTCCTGGCGCACCAGCACCTCGCGCCGGCCGGGGTACCAGCGTGCGGTGACCTCCGTGTCGAAGGAGCACCAGTGGTGGGTGCGCAGTCCCTGCTCAGGCGTCCAGGTGGCGAGGGCGTAGCGCTCGCCGACGTCCCGCACCAGCAGCAGCTCGCGCTCGCCCGGTGAGGGGGAGAAGCCCTGGCACCACAGTCCGCCGCCGGGCCGGGCGGGTCCGGGCAGCGCGGCCACGGTCCCGCCGTCGCGGGTGACGACCGAGACGGCTGCCGGGTCCTGGGCCGCCGAGGCCACCGCGATCAGGGAGCCGTCCGGGCTGATGCCGCCGAGCCGGCACGGACCCGTCCTGCGCAGCACCTCCCGCACCGCCCCGCCGCGCCGTCCCACCAGCACCCGCGTCCCGGCCTCCGCGGTGAGGGCGGTGGCGAGGGTCCCCTCCGCGGTCACCGCCAGCCCGCGGGGCAGTCCGGGCGGGACGCCGGGCTGACCCGGCCGGCGCGGCCCGCCGTCGAAGTGCTGGAACCACCAGCGGCCCGCGCCCGCCGGGTCCTCGTCGAACCACCACACGTAGCCGTCGGCGTCGATCCCGCGGTGCACGGTGCCGTGCGGGCCGTCGGTGACCTGCCGCACCCGGCGGGCGGCGGCGTCCCAGGTGAAGACCTGGCAGCGGCCGCCGGCGTCCGCGGTGAACACCATGCGCCGCCGGTCGGCGGGGCACACGTCGGGCAGGGCGGCGACGAACACCCGGTAGGCGGCGGTCATGACCGGCCTCCCGAGGGGTCGGGGGCCCCGGCCCCTCGGCGGACGCGCTCCCCGGCGGACGCGGGTGCGGTCTGCGCCGGTGCGGGGGCGGCCGGGTTCCGCTGCGGTGCCGGTGCCGGTGCTGGTGCCGGTGCCGGTGGGGGTGAGGGTGAGGTTGGGGGTGGGGGTGAGGGTGAGGTTGGGGGTGGGGGTGAGGGTGAGGTTGGGGGTGGGGGCGTGGTTGCGGTCCGCGGCGGCGCGGTCGTGGTCCGCTGCGGTGCCGCGCCGGCCGCGGCGTGCTCCCGCGCCGTGGCCGCCGCGCGGAGCACCGCGGGCGCGGCGCGCTGCGTGTGCACCGCCAGCAGGGCGAGCACGACCAGGCAGCACACGGCCGGTGTCCGGCTTCCGCCCCAGGCCAGCAGCGCGGCCGCGCAGGCCGGCGCGGCCGCCGCGGCCAGTGCGGCACCGGCGGCCAGGACGGCCCCGGCCCGCGACTGCACCTCCTGCGGAGCCGCCAGCACGGCCGCCGACCCCAGGACGACGGTCACCACCGGCAGGACGGCGGACAGGGCGGCGAAACCCGGTCCCCACCACCACGGCCCCCCGGCCGACGCCAGTGCCGCGCACGGCGGCAGCAGCAGCCAGGTCGCCGCCGTCAGCGACCGGCGCGCACCCAGTCTCCGCACCACCCGCGCCGCCAGCAGCGATCCGGCCAGCCCCGCCGCGCCGGAGGCCGCGAGCACCGCGCCGGTGACCGCGCTGCCCGAGTCGCCCCCCAGGACGAACAGGGCCGTGTAGAAGAGCAGCGCGAGCGCCCCGGAGGCCACCGAGGACCACAGCAGGACGAGTCGCAGCACGGGGGAGCGGAGCACCACCACGAGACCGGCCCGCAGCGCGCCCGGTTCCGCCCGCCCGGGTCGCCCGCCGCCCGCGGACGCGGGCTCGGGGGCCCCGCCCGCGGCGGGCGCCGGCCCTGCTCCGGCCGGTGTGTCCAGGGGACGGCGCACCAGTCGGATCCCCAGAGCGGCCAGCGCGTAGGAGACGGCGTCGACGGCGAACGGCAGGAAGCGGCCGACGGCGAACAGGACACCGCCCAGCGCCGGCCCCGCCACCAGCGCCGCCTGGTCGCCGGCCTGGAGCCCGGCGACCGCGCGCGGCATGTCCTCGGGCGAGGCCAGCCGCGCCAGTGCGCCGCGGGCCGCCGCCTCGTACGCCGTCGCGCACAGCCGTTCGGTGAAGGCCAGCGCCAGCAGCGGCCAGAGCGGGGGATGCCCGAACGCGGCCACGGCCAGGCCCGCCATCGCCAGTGACGCCAGCGCCGCCGCGCCGGTCATCAGGGAGCGCCGGTGCCCCCGGTCGGCCGGTACGGCGACCAGCGGCCCGAGCAGCACCCCGGCCACGGCGGCGGCGGTGGCGAACGCGCCCGCGGTCGCCGGGGGGTGCCCCAGGTTCAGCAGCAGCAGGGGGAAGACCAGCCCGGACGCCTGGCTGCCGAGACCGTCGACGGCGTTGACGCTCCAGAGGACGGCCGTGTCGCGCCGGCCGTCCGGCGCCGGCCCGCGCGCCTTCCGCCCCGGCGGGGGCGCGGACGGGGCGGCGGCGCCGTGCCCCGGTCCGGCGGCGCCGTGCTCCGGTACGCCTGGAACGTCGACGTCCCCCACCTCCCCGTGTCCCCGTCGTGTCCCCGTCGGTCTTCCCGTCACCCACCGCCGGAGTCAATCGGCAGGGGCATGCCAAACCACGGGACGCTCCGGCCGAACACCCGTGTGTGAAAAGTGTGTGCGAAATGCGAAAGAGGTTCCGGAGCCTAGCCAGCACCGTGCCGCGCGAACAAGGGTGCCGCAGCCCGCCCGGCCGCCCGGACCGCGCTCAACATGGCCGAGAGGAGGCTGGCCGGACACCGCTCCCCGTGTTCCCGCAGCAGGTCTCCGCCACGACGGGTCCGCGACCGCCGCGGTCGGCCCGGTGCTTTGCGACAGCGCACCGACGGGCCGTGCGCGGCGGCCGCCGACCCGTCGGCGGGGCGGCTCCCACGGCCGAGTGCGCACGACGCGGGCCCTCGGCCGGATCGCTGCGGCGGAACCCCGGGCGGGGGCGGCCGCGTTGCGGGACAAAAGACGGGGAGGGGCCGTGCGGGGGTGCGCACCGCGGACGGCCCGTCCCGCCGGCGGGCCCGCCATGCCGGGCCTCCCGGCCCGCAAGGGCCGCGCGCCCGTTCCACTTTGGCGGAGAAGCGCCCCCGGACCGTACTCGAGGAGACGTCGGTCGGAACCCCGCCGGAACCGATTCGTCCGGTGCCGCGACCGGTGCCGCCACGGCCGCCTCCACCGCCGGCGGCGCGGGATGCGGCGCCGCGGAATCGGCTCCGGTCCTGCCCTCCCGTACGGTCGTGTCCGCAACCCCCGGCCGCAACGCCGCACCCCGGAGACCCTTGCCGGAACCGGAGTCCCCGGCCGCAACCCGACCGCACGTCAGGGGCGCACGGCGGTCCGGGGAGTGCTGTCGGGGCGCCGTGCGCCGCGGTGGCGGAGCCGGTGTCAGTCCTCCGCGACGTCGAGGCACAGGCGCCGCAGTACGGTCCCGCAGCGGCGGGCGTACGCGTGCTGGAGGCCGCGGGTCGCCGGGCCGCCGGCCTTGGCGTACCACTTGGCCGCGCGGCTGAAGGCGCTCACCGTGAGCCAGACCGTGCCGTCGCCGGTGCGGGCGACCATGAAGACCTCCTCGCCGCACTCCGGGTGGCCGTTCAGCGTCCCGTAGGCCCAGCCCGCGCGGCGCTGCTCCTCCACCGCCCAGATCACCCGGCAGGGCGCCTTGATCAGCCCGGCCAGGGTGACCGTGACGTCGACGCCGGGGGCCGCGCGTTCGGCGCCGGCGTCGATGCCGACCCCCAGCGCCCGGTGCATCTCCCAGGTGAGGACCGCCTCGGCGGCGCGGCGGAACACCGGCTCGCCCTCGCCTATCCGGCTGCGCACGTGCATCGGGTGGTAACCGGGAGGGCAGGCGGCCGGGTTTGCACGGGTCGCGCCGACGGGCTCGTACGTGAATTCGGCCGAGGACATGGGTCCCAAGCGTACGGCGGCACCCGGGGAGCCCTCACCCCGGGTGCCGCCGTGGTCATCGGATGAACGGGCCCCGTCCCGGGAAGACGTACCACCGGGACGGCGCCCTGCTCGTGCCGGGCCCGCTTACGGGAAGGTCAGCTTCCAGTCGTCGATGTAGCCCGTGTCGTAGGAGGCCACGTCCTGGACGCGCAGCTTCCAGGTGCCGTTGGCCGTCTCGGAGGACGCGTTGACCGTGTAGGTCGCGTGCACGTCGTCCGCCGAGTCGTAGTAGCTGGAGTTCTTCAGCCGGTACGCCGTGCCGTCCGGGGCCACCAGGTCGATGACCAGGTCACCGCGCCAGGTGTGCACGATGTCGACCGAGACCTGGAGGTTGGAGGGCGCGTTTCCGGACACGCCGGAGACCGTGATCGGGGACGTCACCGCCGGACCGTTGTCCGGGATCGAGACGTTGGCGCCGTTCTCGAAGGAGGTGCCGCCACCGCCTCCGCCGCCACCCGAGCGGGAGCCGACGTTCACGGCCGCCCACGCGTCCTGCACCGCCGCGTACTCGGCGCTGCTCGACCCGTACAGCTCGGCCGCCGCCGCCAGCGTGCCGGTGCGCGCGCCCGCGTAGTTGGTCGAGGAGGTGAACTTGGTGGTCAGCGCCCGGTACCAGATCTGCAGCGCCTTGTCCCGCCCGATGCCGGTGACCGGAAGGCCGTCGGAGGTCGGCGAGTTGTAGCTGACGCCGTTGATGACCTTGGCGCCGCTGCCCTCGCTGAGCAGGTAGAAGAAGTGGTTGGCGACACCGGACGAGTAGTGCACGTTCTTGTTGCCGACGCCGGAGTACCAGTAGTCGGCCGAACTGCCGTCCTTGCTGGGCTTGTCCATGTAGCGCAGCGGGGTGCCGTCGCCGTTGATGTCGATCTTCTCGCCGATGAGGTAGTCACCGGGGTCGGAGGAGTTGTTGGCGTAGAACTCCACACCGGTGCCGAAGATGTCGGAGGTGGCCTCGTTCAGGCCGCCCGACTCGCCCGAGTAGTTCAGGCCCGCGGTGTTGGAGGTGACGCCGTGGCTCATCTCGTGGCCGGCCACGTCCAGGGACGTCAGCGGGTCCTGGTTGTTGGAGCCGTCGCCGTACGTCATGCAGAAGCAGCTGTCGTCCCAGAACGCGTTCACGTACGAGTTGCCGTAGTGGACGCGGGAGTACGCTGCCACGCCGTCGTTGCGGATGCCGGTGCGACCGAAGGTGTTCTTGTAGAAGTCCCAGGTCACCGCCGCGCCGTAGTGGGCGTCGGCGCCGGCGGTCGCGGCGTTGGAGGTGGTGCCGTTGCCCCAGGTGTCGGTGGACTGGGAGAACAGCGAGCCGGTGCCCGACGTGCCGTGGTTGAGGTTGTACGTCTTGTGGCCGCCGCGGGCGCCGTCGTTCAGCGTGTACGTCGAACCCGAGTGGGTCGTCGTCAGGGTGACCTGGCCGCTGTACTGGGTGTTGCCGACGCCGGTCTCGATGCCCTGGTACTCGTACAGCTTCGCCCCGGTGGCCGCGTCGGTGATGACGTGCAGCTCGTTGGGGGTGCCGTCGTCCTGGAGGCCGCCGACGACGGTCTCGTAGGCCAGGACCGGCTTGCCGCTGCCCGCCCAGATCACCTTGCGTGCCGAGTCGGCGGCCGACTTGGTGCTGCCGAGCGCCTTGGCGCGCCCCACGGCCTGCTTCTCGGCTGCCGACTTGGAGACGTCGGGGGTGAGGTCGGAGACCTTCAGCGCGGCGTTGGTCGCCTTGATGACGCGCTTGGCGGCGCCCTGCTTGTCGGTGTCGACGATCAGGTCGCCGCCGAGGACCGGCAGACCGGCGTAGGTGCGCTCGTAGCGGGTGTGCGTGGTGCCGTCGGCGTCCTTCACGACGTCCTTGACGACCAGCTTCTCCTTGGCCCCGAGGCCTATCTCACGGGCCGTCTGCGCGGTCGCCGAGGAGGCGTCGCGGATCAGCTCGGCGCGCTGCGAGGGGGAGAGCTTGAGCGCGGCGTGGGCCGGGTTGACCCGGTCCGGTGAGGCGTTCGCCGGGGCGGCGCTCGCGGCTCCCGCCTGGACGGCCGCGGCGAGCAGTGCGGAGACGCCGACGAGGGCGACGCCGGCCGCACGGCGGTGCGTGGTGTGGGAGGTGCGTCTGCGCGAGGAACTGCTACTCAACACTGACTCCTTCTGCGAGGCCGCGGGTCGCGCGGCCAAGTGGGGAGACCGGGCGGCCGATGGGCCGTCCGGACAGAACGGGTCGTACGCGTGCGGGCAGTGCCGGGCCGCGGCGCAGCGGAGGAACGGTGGGGTTGCTGCTGAACGGCCGTGGGAAGCGTGTCAGGGGACCGGTGCACTTGTCAGGAGCGCGTCAGCAACTTGGCTGGAAATCGTCCGTTGTCCGGGAGTTCACGTCCGATATGCGGAATCGTGGCCCAAGTGGCCTTGTGCGGAACGTACAAGGACCCCTGCGGGGCCGGAAGGAGCCGCGGCGGCAGGCCGCGGCTCACCCGCCCGGCGCGTCCCCCGAGCGCTTGCCGTGCCAGGTCCGCCACAGCCGCGCGTACGCCCCGCCGGCACGCACCAGCTCCTGGTGCGTGCCGAGTTCGGCCAGCCGGCCGTCCTCCATCACGGCCACCCGGTCGGCGTCGTGCGCGGTGTGCAGGCGGTGCGCCACGGCGATGACGGTGCGGCCCTCGAGGACCGCGGCCAGGGCCCGCTCGGTGTGGCGTGCCGTCGTCGGATCGAGCAGCGCGGTGGCCTCGTCCAGGACCAGCGTGTGCGGGTCGGCCAGCACCACCCGGGCCAGCGCCAGTTGCTGGGCCCTAGGCCCGTCGGCGCGCCGCCCGCCCGTTCCGCCGAGTTCGGTGTCCAGCCCCCCGGGCAGCCCGCGCACCCAGGAGTCGGCGCCGACCGCCGCCAGCGCCGCCCACAACTCCCGTTCCGTCGCCCCGTCGCGGGCGATCCGCAGGTTGTCGCGGACGCTGCCGAGGAAGACGTGGTGCTCCTGCGTCACCAGCACCACCTGGCGGCGCAGCCGCTCCGGGGCCAGTGCGGCGACCGGCACCCCGCCCACGGCCACGGTCCCCGCGCTCGGCGCGTCGATACCCGCCAGCAGCCGGCTCAGCGTGGACTTCCCGGCGCCGGAGGGCCCCACCACCGCCAGCCGCTCCCCGGGCCGGACCGTGAGATCGACTCCGCGCAGCACCTCGCCGCCGCGGTCGTAGGCGTACCGGACCCCCGCCACCTCGATGCGGTCGTCCGCCGGGACCTGCGGCGCGCCGCCGCCGTCCGCGCGCGGCGCCCGCCCGAGCCCCTCCACCCGGGCGAACGAGGCCCCGCTGCGCTGGAGTTCCTCCACCCTGGAGAGGATCTCGTCCAGCGGCGTCTCGAAGTGCTTCAGGTACAGCGCCGCCGACACCACCGCCCCCAGGGTCACCGTCCCGTGCGCGTGCAGTACCCCGCCCACCAGCAGCACCCCGGCGACCGGCAGCACGTACGAGGTCTCCACCACCGGGAAGAACACCGACCGCAGATACAGCGTGTACAGCCGCCGGCGCCGGGAGACCTCCAGCGCCTCGCGGCTCGCCGCCACCCGGTGCCGCCGGAGCCGGAACGCCTCGACGGTCCGCGCACCGGACGCCGTCGCCGACAGGACCTCCGCCACCGCGGAGTTGGCGGCACCCTCCGCGAGGTAGCCGTCCCGCGCCCGGCGCAGGTACCAGCGCAGCGCGAACCGCACCGGCAGCAGGCACAGCAGGGCGAGCGCGCCGAGCCGTGGGTCGAGCGCGAACACCGCACCCAGCAGGAACAGCGCCTGCACCGCGTTCACCAGCAGTTCCGGTCCGGCGTCCCGCAACGTCGTGCCGACGGCGGTGACATCGGCGGTACCGCGCGCCGTCAGGTCGCCGGCCCCGGCCCGCTCCACCACCGAAGCGGGCAGCGCCAGCGCCCGGTCGACGAACTCCTCGCGCACCCTCGCCAGCGTCCGCTCCCCGAACCGGTGCCCGGCGTACCGCGCCCGGCGAGCCAGCAGCACCTGCACCAGCGTGCACACCAGGATGGCCAGTGCCATCCGGTCGACGGCGCCGACCCCCGCCCCGCCCCGCACCTCGTCGATGATCCGCCCCAGCAGCCACGGCCCGGCCAGCCCGGCCGCAGCGGCCGACGCGTTCAGCGCCAGAACGCCCGCGAAGGCGCGCCCGTCGGCCCGCACCAGGCGCGCCGCGGCCCGGCGCACCCGGGCGGCGTCCGCGACGGGCAGCTCACCCCCGCTCATCCCGCCACCCCCTGCCGCTCCGCGTCCCCGCCGGTGCGGTCGCCGTCGCGGCCGTCGCCTTCGTACCCGGCGTACCCGGCGCGCTCGGCGGTGCCTTCGGTCCCGTGCTCGGCGGTGCCTTCGGTCCCGCCCTCGGCGTCCCGCGCGACCAGTGCCCGATACCCCGGCTCCCGGGCCAGCAACTCCGCGTGCCCGCCCACTGCCGCCACCCTGCCGCCGCTCAGGAAGCACACCGCGTCCGCCCGGTCCAGCAGCAGCGGTGACGTGGTGACCACCACGGTGGTACGCCCCGCCCGGGCGTCCCGCAGCCCATCCGCGACCGCTGCCTCGGTGTGCGCGTCGAGCGCCGAGGTCGGCTCCACCGCCAGCAGCACCTCGGGGTCCGCGAGCAGTGCGCGCACCAGCCGCACCCGCTGCCGCTGACCGCCCGACAGATTGCGTCCCTGCGCGTCGAGATCCGCGTCGAACCCGCCCGGCAGCCCGCGTACCACGTCGTCGGCGACGGCGGCGCGCACGGCCCGCAGCAACTCCTCCTCGCCCGGCTCGCCCGCCCCGGCGACGACCTCCCGCAGGGTCCCCGCGAACAGGTCCGCCTCCGGATCGGCGACCAGGATCCGCTCCCGCACCCGCGGCAGCGCCATCGCGTCCAGCCGCACCCCGCCCCAGACCGCGTCCGAGGGGGCGTACCGGCCCAGCCGGTCGACGACCTCCACCGCGTCCGCGGGGTCGGCCGCGGCCAGCGCGGTCAGCCGCCCCGGCTCCACCCGCACCCCGGAGTCCGGGTCGTACAGCACCGCCGGCCCGTCCGGCGGATCGGCCGACCCCCCGTCCGGCTCGGGCTCCAGTTGCAGCAGCCGCACCACGCGCCGGGCGGCCACCACGCCCCGGCTGAGGTTGTAGCCGCACTCGACGAGGAACCCCACCGGCGGCACCAGGACCGCGACATAGCCGTACACCGCCACCAGTTCGCCGACCGTCAGCTCCCCCCGCGCCGCCTGCCGGGCGGCCAACCAGGTCACCACCGCCAGGAACAGGGTGGGCAGTCCGGTGCCCAGGGCCTGCAGCCAGCTCGTCACCGCGCCGACCCGGTAGCCCTGCTCCCGCAGCCGGGCCGAATCCCGGCGGAACGCCCCGGCGAGCAGCTCCTTGCCGCCGAGCCCGTTCAGCACGCGCAGGCCGCCCGCCAGGTCGCCGATCCGCGCGGTCAGCACGCCCTGCCGCTCCCGGTACTCCGCCTCCGCTCCCTGGAGCCGCCGCATCAGCGGACCGACCAGCAGCACGATCACCGGCACCCCGAGCAGCACCACCACGGCCAGCCGCACCGACACCGACAGCAGCAGCCCGGCCACCACCGCGTAGGCGACGACCCCTCCGACACCCGGCCCGACGGCCGTCAGGGACGTGCCGATCTGCTGCACGTCCCCGACGCCGATCGTCACCACCTCGCCCGCGCCGGTCCTGCGCGGCAGCGCCGCCCCCAGCCGCACCGCGTGCCCGACGACCACCTTCACGGTGCGGAAGTTGGCGTCCATCCGCACCCGGGTCATCACCCGGTGGCGCATGACGCCCAGCCAGGCGTTGAAGCCGCCCAGGGCGACGAGCACCGCGCACCAGCCGGCCAGCGCCGCGAGATCGCCGCGTACCAGGCCCTCGTCGACCGCGTGCGCCATCAGGTAGGGCGGCGCGGCCAGCAGCACCATCCACCCGGTGCCCAGCACCGCCCCCGCGACCGACCGGCCCGGCTGCCGCCGGACCAGCCACCACAGGTACCGCCAGCCGCCCCGCCGATCGGGCGTGCCGGGATCGCCGTACGCGTCGATCATCGGTTTCCGTCCCCCTTCTCTCGCCTCCGGCGCCGGTGCGCGCCTCGAACGCCGCCGGAACCCGCACCTTCGCGACCGTCGGCTCCGGCGGAAGCACCGGGCTCCGGTCCCCGCTCGCGCCGACCTCGTGCATCCATTGTGATCAACGCGGACCAGCCCCGTACGTCGGGGCGTTGCTGTCTCCGGGGCTCGTGCTCCGTTCCCGGGTCGGCTGCGCCAGTCGGCGGCCCGGAGAGGATTTCCTTTCCTGGTTCAGCGGCGAAGGGCTCCCGCTATGGTCCACGAGTGACCCGAAGAAACGACCATCATGACGAGAGCCCGTCCGTGACGCCGTCCGGGGATCCGCTGGCGTCACGCGGCCGGCGCTGTGCCGGGCGGGCCGAACTGATCGACCTCTTGCAGGACTGGCTCGCGCGCACGGACAGGCCCACTGTCGGGGACGTCGGCACCTTCGGTGGCTCGGCGTGGCTCAGTGTGGACACCTCGGCCGGGATCGTGCACATCAACGCGGACACCACGCGAGGTGCGGTCGAGCGCGTCGTACGCCGGTACCAGCAGTCGCATGGTGCGCCCTGGACTGTGGTGGCCAATCGCCGCGGCCGCACCAACCGGATCATCGCCGAGACCGACGTGAGTGAGGCGACGGGGTGGTACGCCTATCTGAAGGTGGCCGTCGAGGCGGGGACGGAGGTTCGGTGAGCGCCTCGGTCAACGTGGTGCAGTTCCCGCATCCCGGCGCGGAGCACCGTCCTGGCCGCACGGATGCCATGCCCTGGAACAGCGGAGCGCATCGGCGGAAGTTCCTTCGAAGCCCCGGAAGCTGGGTCGACGGGTGCGGTGCCGTGAACCGGGGCGACATGACGTTCTGGGGCGAGTGGGAGGCCCCGAGCCGTATCGCACGGCGCTGGCCGGCCGACGGACACCTACCGCGATTCCTGCACCAGCCGGTGCTCAGCGACCCGCCGGTCGGCCGGTACGTGCAGAACACCGATCCGCTCGTGTTCGGCCACCGGTTCCGGTACTCGAACTGCAAGCAGTTCGACACGACACACGGCCGGCCGAGCGGGCTGCAGGACCTGGCTCGTGGATCGATCATCCTGTTCGGTTCGAGGCTCGGGGGAGAGTTCTTCGTTCTCGACACGGTCTTCGTCGTCGCCGACGGTCGGCCCTTCTCCCTCGGCGATCCGGACTGTCTCGCCGACGAGCCGTTCGTCCAGCGCGTGGTCGTCGAACCGCTCAGGAGCGGCGCCGGTGGGCAGCAGCGCAAGTACACCCTGTTCGACGGTGCGATGTACGACGAGCCTGTCGAAGGCATGTACTCCTTCGTCCCCGGGTTGCCGGTCGACGGGGAACCCCAGCGGTTCGCCCGGCCGGTAATCGAGTTGCCGGGGTTCATCAATCCGCTGTCGCACCAGTCGCCGAGGAGTTACACCGCAAGGGACTCTGTCGCCCTCGATGCTGCACGCAACGCCTGGCGGGCGGTCACAGACCGGGTGCTGGCAGCGGGCTGCGTTCTCGGGTTCGATCTGGAGGAGCCCCGATGGACCAGTGCCGTTCCCCCGGGCCGCGTCGGCGGCGAACCCGCGTCGGCGCCGTCGCCATGCGGGGCCGGGCCCGCTGCGCGAGCCCACTGCTGAACCGCGCCGGACGAGGCAGGCGTCCGCTCCGACCCACCTGTCTCGGCGGGAGAGCCGCCGAAGCGGTCGGTGGGGGAGTACCGAACGGCGGGCGGGCTCTCGTTCCCGCCCGCCAGACCCGGCCACCATTCCAGGCCGGGAGCCGAACCGCCCTCCAGCACAAGCGTCTTCGGCAGGGCGAGCGTCGCGGTAGAGGGCGACGTGAACGCTGCCGCCCTCACCGGGATCACCGGTATCCGGCTGGACTGCGGCATCGACTTCGTCACCGGCGGACCACCACCGACGACAGACGGGACGGTGCTCCGTATCGAACGGCTCGCTGACCTCCCCAACCGGCCATCAGTCACGACCGTCTGACCGGCTTCAGCGGCCATGGCGGGACATCGTTGCTGGTTGGCGGATGCTGGCCGCACAGGGGGATGGGGCACCTTGGACAGGACGAAGTCGTGACGCTTGTCCATCTCCAGCCCGACCGTGCCGCACGGGTTGGTGTTCGATCAGGAGAGCGCGGTCAGCCCGTGCCGCTCATCGCCCGACAGCTTCTCGGCCCAGGCCGCTTCGGCGAGAAGTCTAGGATCCGTCACTCCGTGAGCACTGGGTGCTGCGGAAACGCGGCAATCCGCGCATCGCGAGCACTGCCGCTTTCAGAGCCAGGTGAGCAGTCCGGATACGCCTACCCGTTGACATGGCGCCTCTGTAACAGTGTGCCGACTGCCACTTGGTCTCCGACCTGAGGTTGCTCCGTCGACCCGGATCTTCCGCACGGTCTTCACATGCCCCCTGGGGCGACGGCAGGAGTGGCTCACAGCCGGGGGCCGTCGAGAGGGGCGGCCTGATTGGGGCGAGGCGATGGGGGGCGAGCACGTCTTGTCCAGGTGCTTGCCGACGACGACGTGCAGCAAGTTCCGGTCCAGCCGGATAGCTGCACCGCGGGCAGAGGCCGCTGCTCTCCGAGGGCGACCGTGCCGTCGTGGTCGATGGCACGGTCGGCTTCGACGGCCCTGGCTGCCGAGACCGGCCCGAGGGGCGCCGCAGAGGCTGTCGGCTCGATCACGTCCGCGGACGTGATCGCTAACTGATCAATTTGGCCGCTACTTGACGCACCGGCTCACCCTGCCCTCCCGGAGAGCATGTCCATCAGGGCAGTGTCGCGGCATACTACGCCGGGCGCGGTCCTTCCCTCGATGGCTTCCAGCAACCGTCGGCGGTCGGCCGGGCGTACCAGCGTCAGGATCGCCTCCACGCGCTCTCCAGCAGGTCCCGCCATGACCAACGTCCAGGCCCTCCGCCATGCACCGGGTCCACGCACCGCTGAGACCGTTACGAGGTGCTCGGTTGACATGGAGACTCTCCGGACCCCGGTCCGTACGATCACATACTCATCCGTAACTGTGACGCCTACCGAAGCCCAGATCAGCATCGAAACAAGCACGACACACAGGCCACCCGCCGCGAATATCCACATACTCAGCCGATCTTCGGTAGTGCCCGCGCGTAGACCCAGGAAAATCAGCACTGGCACTACTACCACGGAAATGTATCGATAGCTGAAATGCACATGCACGTCACCGTCTTTTTTCACGAGCACCATCCAGGCGTGGCAGCAGGATCTGGGGTGGATTGATGATAGCGCATACGGACTCCGATGGCCCTGGGGGCTGGGCGACTCGCATTTCACAGTCCATCGGTCCCAGCTTCCGGGGCTCCACTCAGGGGTGGATTCGAGCTTTGAGCAGGCTCTTTGGGCTACCCGCCGCAGATTTTCCTCAAGTTCTCGATAGTCCTTTCGGTGCGCGCGGGTTGGAGTCCGCGGGCTGCGTTTGCGGCTTTCTTTCCTGTATATCCGGAACCTATGACGTCGGCGCCGAGAATCGATGACGACACTGCGCAATTCCACCCTGAGCCGTAGCTGCAATCATCGATGGCAAGAGCGGCTTGCGTGACTGTCATGACAGCCCCACTAATGGCAGCCACAGTGCCTGCCACTGCAACGCAAGGAGCCAGCCCAACAGCCCCGCAGCCTATTGCTATGATCCCAGCCGTGGCATAGGCGACGGTCGCGATGGCGTTTATGCGGGTTATTGCGTCCTTGTGTTACGGCAGCTGTAGAAAGCCGTTGCTGAACTTTTCTGATCATGGTGTGGTGTCGGCGTAGGCGTGCCAGCGGCGGTGGCAGAGGCGGGCGCGGTGTTGGTGGCGGCGGCGCCAGGTGGACCACCACAGCAGGTGGTCGCGGTCTCGTCGGGGCGGCGGGAGGATCAAGGCTCGTAGCAGGCGGAGGAGTTCGTGGCTGCTGAGGGGGACGAGGTCGCAGGGCGAGGTCGGCGTCGGTGCTGGTCGCGAAGGTGGTGCGGCGGACGCACTCGGTCTTCAGGACGCTCCAGAAGTTCTCCGCGAGGGCGTTGTCGAACGAGTCGCCCACGCTTCCCATGCTCGGCTCGATTCCCGCCTTCAGCAGGCGAGTTGTGAGCTTGATGGACGTGTACTGACCGGATTCAAGCGGTCGTTGCAACACCGGCTTGTTGAATCAACTGTAGCTGCTCGTTGAGTGCTTCGGCGGGTGTCTTCCAACCGAGCGTCTTGCGGGGTCTACTGTTGAGAGTGTGAGCGACGGCCTCGACTTCCTCAGCGGACCATCTGGAGAGATCGGTGCCTTTCGGAAAGTACTGGCGCAAGAGCCCATTGGTGTTCTCGTTGGTGCCGCGCTGCCATGGACTATGCGGATCGGCAAAGAACACGGGAATGCCAGTCTCGACCTTGAATTGAGCGTGCGCCGACATCTCCTTGCCTCGATCCCACGTCAGCGACCGTGCCAGTTGCTCGGGCAGCGTCGACATCGTGCTGGCGAGTGCGTTCTTCATCGTGATCGCCCCATAACCAGCCAGTGCAGGGCCATTCTTGACCGTGTGTTTGTGCCGGTAGCCTTCCTCGCGCGGCAGGTGAATGAGCATCGTGAATCGAGTTGACCGCTCGACGACCGTACCGATCGCGGAACGCTCCAGTCCGATGATCAGGTCCCCTTCCCAGTGGCCGGGAGCAGCACGGTCCTCGACCTCGGCAGGGCGTTCGCTGATCAACGCTTCGGGTGTCACGTGCGCCCAGGTCTTGCGGCGCGAACGAGCACGCGGGGCGCGCAGCGCGCGGCCCGTACGAAGGCACAGGATCAGCTCTCGCTTGAGTGCCCCGCGGCCCTGGATGTAGAGCGCCTGGTAGATCGCCTCGTGGCTGATGCGCATGGACTCATCATCGGGGAAATCAAGCTTGATCCGGTTCGCGATCTGCTCCGGGCTCCATGCCTGCACCCACGCGCGGTCCTTGCGGTGCGGCTTGTTCCGACCCGTCCACCCGCCTGTCGCAGGTCCAGCGATCGCCTTGCCGCCGGGCGTGCTGATCTGTCCGGACAGTCGCTCCTGGACGTAGGCGTGCAACCGGGGATTGGCCACCAGCTTCGATGTCTTCGGGCGGCGTGCGGCCAAGTCCGATTTCCATTGCGCGACCGATGCCCGATATTCACGCTTGCCACTCCTGGTAGCCGCGTTGCGCCGCAACTCGCGGGAAATCGTCCCCGGATCACGTGCGACTTCCCGCGCGATTTCACGAACGCCCTTTCCTTGGGCGTTGAGGAGCGCGATCTCCTCCCGCTCAGAAAACGACAGGTACCTGCCCGAATGCGGCTGCGGATCGAACGGTCGCATGCCCCCACATTGCCGGTACCAGCGCGTGGCCACCGCCGGCGCCACGCCGATAACCCCAGCCGCTTCCTCCGCGAGAAGCCCCTTGGCAATTTCGTCCCAGAACTCCGCCTCGATATGACGCTGAAATTTCGGATGCCCCGGTGACCTCAACTTCGGGCGCACCGCCCGATCGGCCGCCTGCTGACGACGAACCATCCCACACCTCGCTGATCACGAGGTGTTGCGACGACCGGTTGAATCCGCCCTGACACCCGTGGTCGCTGTGATGAATCAGCGTCCCCGGCTCGACTGGACGGCCGTGCAGCGCGTACTCCAGGGCGGTGAGGACCAGGTCGGCGTCCGCACGCTCGGAGGTGTGCCAGCCCACGATCCTTCGGGAGAAGGCGTCGCGGATCGAGGCAAGCCACCACGGGCCCTCGCCGGTCGGGATCAGCGAGATGTCGGCGACCCACAGCCGGTAGGGGGCGTCGGCGATGAAGTCGCGCTGGACCATGTCCGGGGCGGACTCGGCGGCCGGGTTACGGCGGGTGAAGCCGCGGGGCCGGCGCGGGCTGACGCCCTGGAGGCCGGCCTGGCGCATCAGGCGCTCGACCCGCTTGCGGCCCACGTGGGCGCCTTCGCGCCGCAGGACGGCGTGGACGCGGGGGAGCCGTAGGTCTCGTCGGAGTCGGCGTGGATGCGGCGGATGTGTTCGGTCAGTTCGGCGTCGCGGCGCTTGCGCCCGCAGGGCTCGTGGACGTCGCGGCGCCAGCGGTAGTGTCGGCTTCGAGCGGCGCCAGGTCCGGGACATCCCCCTGTCCACCGTGAAGATCACCGAGCATCGGGCCCACCGCTGCCGGTGCGCCTGCGGCACCATCACGGCCCAGCCGATGCCCGGGCAGGTCGCCGGGTCCCCGTCCTCCTACGGACCGAACCTGCGCGCGCTCGCCGTCTATCTGCTGGTGTTCCAGCACATCCCCGTGGAACGGACAGCGCTGCTGATCAAGGATGTGACCGGGGCGGAGGGGTCTCCACCGGCTGGGTGGCCTCCCTCCTCCCCGAGGCCGCCGGCCTGGTCGAAGACTCCCTGAACCTGATCCGGGCCCTGCTCATCCTGGGCCACGTCCTGCACGCGGACGAGACCACCACCCGCATCGGCTCCGTGCGGCGCTGGCTGCACGTGGCCTGTACCGACCTGCTCACCTTGCTTCATCTCGCCCCGCGCTCGCGCGCCGGGGCGGACGCGGGCGGCGTACTGCCGCACTACCGCGGCGTCCTGGTCCACGACTCGCTGTCCCTGTATGTGGGCTACCCGCACTGCACCCATCAGCTGTGCGGCGCCCATCTGATCCGTGAACTGACCGCCGCCGAGGAGGACTTCCCCCCACCAAAAGTGGCACCAGCAGATCTGGTGGGCCCTGGCTGGGCTGAACACCCAGGCGACGCGGGTCCGCGCCGGTGAGACCGGCGAGATCACCCCCGAGGCCCTGCTGCTGCACCTGGACGCTTTTCACCGGGGCATCACCGTCGGACTCGCCGAGCACCCCCGAGCGCCGGGCCGCAAGCAGTCCCCGGCCCGCAACCTGCTGGAACGCCTGCGGGATCAGGCCCACTCGATCCTGCGCTTCGCCGATGACCCCCGGCACGTGCCCTTCACCAACAACTACGGCGAGCGGGCGCTTCGGCCGGTCAAGACCCAGCTGAAGATCTCCGGCTGCCACCAGTCCGAGACCGGTGCGACGGCCTGGCTCGCCGTGCGCTCCTACCTCGACTCCGCCCGCAAACACGGACTGAGCGCCTTCGACGCCATCCACCGCGCCTTCACCGGCAACCTATGGATGCCCGCGATCGAACAAGCCGTCTGACCGGCACGTCTCACACACCGTCACCGATCAGCCGCATTCCTTCTGAATGCTTACTTACAAACAGCGCCGAATCCGGACCCCTTGGGTCATAGTCCGCCAGCAGCAGCCGGGCCAGCTCCAACCGGCTCTCGTACACGACCTGCCCGCCGGTCGTCGCCGACGCGTAATCCCCCAAGTGGTGCAGCATGCCATGGGCGGACCGCACCCGACGCCACGGTTGCGACTCGGCGAAGTCCGCCGCCCGAAGGCGCGCGAACGGGATATCGCACGTCGATCCGTCCACGTACCGGACCGACACCATGGGAACCCGATCCCGACTCCGCCCCTTGCCCGAACTCCGTACCGCCATGCCCCGGACCGTACGAAGGGAGCCGCCCAGTCCGAGTCGAAAGATCACAGACGGCCGACAATTGACCGCTACTGAACGTAACCAGTGCTCGTGATCACCCGAATCTGCTCGGATCCTGCTCATGGTCACGCGGGAATGCTCACGCGCTCGCGGATCCTAGAAGAAGACCCCCTAGACCAGGCTGTCCTGCCAGGCGCGGTGCAGATCCGAGAACCGTCCGCTGCCGGCGACCAGGTCGGCCGGTGCGCCGTCCTCGACCACGCGGCCGTGCTCCATCACCAGCACCCGGTCGGCGATCTCCACGGTCGACAGCCGGTGGGCGATCACCACGGCGGTGCGCCCGTGCAGCACCGTCGCCATGGCCCGCTGCACCGCCCGCTCCCCGGGGATGTCCAGCGAGCTGGTCGCCTCGTCCAGGATCAGCACCGCCGGATCGGCCAGCAGGGCCCGCGCGAACGCCACGAGCTGCCGCTGGCCGGCGGAGATGCGGCCGCCGCGCTTGCGGACGTCGGTGTCGTAGCCGTCGGGCAGCGCACTGATGAACTCGTGCGCGCCGATCGCCTTCGCGGCCCGCTCGATCTCCTCGCGGCTCGCGTCCGGACGGCCGATGGCGATGTTGTCGGCGACCGTGCCGGAGAACAGGAACGCCTCCTGCGTCACCATCACCACCCCGCGGCGCAGCTCGGGCACCGCCAGCTCGCGCAGGTCCACCCCGTCCAGCAGCACCCTGCCCTCGGACGGGTCGTAGAACCGGGCGAGCAGTTTGGCCAGGGTGGACTTGCCGGCGCCGGTGGAGCCGACGACCGCGACCGTCTGCCCGGCCGGAAGCCTGAGGTCGAAACGGGGCAGGACCTCGCCGCCGGTGCGGTACGCGAACCGCACGCCGTCGAACACGACCGCGCGGCCGGGGTGCTCGCCCTTCCGCGGCGGCAGCTCCCTCGGCCGCGCGGGCTCCGGCACGGACGGCGTCTGCGCGAGCAGCCCGGCGATCTTCTCCAGGGAGGCGGCGGCCGACTGGTAGGAGTTGAGGAACATGCCGAGCCGGTCGATGGGGTCGTACAGCCGGCGCAGGTACAGCACCGCGGCCGCCAGCACGCCGAGTTCCAGCGAGCCGGTCGCCACCCGGTAGGCGCCCCACAGCACGATGCCCGCGACGGCGGTGTTGGCGACCAGCCGGGAGCCGACCACGTAGCGGGCCATCTCCAGCAGGGTGTCGCCGTTGGTGCGTTCGTGCCGCCGGTTGAGCACCCGGAACTCGTCCTCGTTGGCGGCCTCCCGGCGGAAGGCGCGCACCGGCCGGATGCCGTTCATCGTCTCGACGAACTTCACGATGACCGCCGCGATCGCCGTGGACCGCGTCCGGTACACCTCGCCGGCGCGCCGCCGGTAGTTCCGCACCAGCAGGTACAGCGGTACGAAGGAGGCCACCGCGACCGCGCCGAGCCCCAGGTCCAGCCAGAGCAGCATCGCCGAGATGTAGACGAAGGACAGCACCACCGTCACCAGCTCCTGCAGGCCCTCGCTGAGCAGTTCCCGCAGCGACTCCACGTCGGTGGTGGAGCGGGAGATCAGCCGGCCCGAGGTGTAGCGCTCGTGGAAGTCGACGCTGAGCGCCTGCGCGTGCCGGAAGATGCGGCCGCGCAGGTCCAGCAGCACGTCCTGGTTGACCCGCGCGGAGGCGGTGAGGAACGCGTACTGCAGCGCGCCGGAGGAGGCGGCGCACAGCAGGTAGCCGACCGCCACCCCGACCAGCGGACCGTGGTCGTCGCGCCGGAAGGCCGGCACGGCGTGGTCGATGGCGTACGCCACCAGCAGCGGACCCGCCTGCACGGCCGCCTGCTGGAGCAGCAGCAGGAGCACCGTGACCGCGACCCGGGCCCGCATCGGCGCGAGCAGGGAGCGCAGCAGCGCTCCGGTCGCGCCCGGTGGAGTGGGCAGCACGTCCCGGTCGAAGGGATCGGTGCCGGTCGGGTCCGGCGCGCGCGGGAGGTCCTCGTCGTCGGCGGTGGGGGCGGACGTCGCGGCAGCCGTCATCGGCCGTCCTCCTCGTGGCTCTCGCAGTCCTCGTGGTCCTGGTGCCGGGTCGCTCGGTCCGGGTGGTCCCGCTGCTCCTCGCGGCCGTCGTGACCGGACATCAGCCGGGCGTACTCGGCGTTGCCGCGGAGCAGTTCGTGGTGGGTGCCGACCGCGGCGATACGGCCGCCGGACAGCAGCGCCACCCGGTCGGCGAGCAGCACCGTCGACGGGCGGTGCGCCACGATCAGCGCGGTGGTGTCGGCGAGCACCTCGCGCAGCGCCGCCTCCACGGCGGCCTCGGTGTGCACGTCCAGCGCGGACAGCGGGTCGTCCAGGACCAGGAACCGCGGGCGGCCGACGACCGCGCGGGCCAGCGCCAGCCGCTGCCGCTGCCCGCCGGACAGGCTCAGGCCCTGCTCACCGACCTGGGTCCCGGTGCCCTGCGGGAGGGCGTGCACGAACTCGGCCTGCGCGACGCCCAGCGCACGGTGCAGTGCGGCGTCGCCCGCGCCGTCCCCGGCGCCCATCAGGACGTTGTCGCCGACGCTGGCCGAGAAGAGCGTCGGCTCCTCGAAGGCGACCGCGACCCGGGCCCGCAGCTCCTCGCGGGGCATCGCGGTGATGTCCTCGCCGTCCAGCGTGATCCGGCCCCCGGTGACCTCGTGGAGCCGCGGGACGAGCGTGGTCAGGGTCGTCTTGCCGCTGCCGGTCGCGCCCACCAGGGCCATGGACTCGCCCGGCCGGATGTGCAGGTCGACGTGGTCCAGGAGGGGGGCGGAGTCGGGGGCCGCGTCGGGGTAGCGGAAGCGGACGCCGTGGAACCGCAGTCCGCGGCCGTCCGGAGCGTCCTCGGGCCGCGGTGCCCCCCGCACCACGTCAACGTCGCCCACGTCGCCCGCGCCGTTCGCGCCGGCGGGGACGGACGCGCCGGCCGCCGACTCGGGCTCGGCGTCCATCACCTCGAAGTACCGGTCCGTCGCCGTCGCCGCCTCCTGGCTCATCGCCAGCAGGAAGCCGATGGACTCCACCGGCCACCGCAGCGCGAGCGCCGTCGACAGGAAGGCCACCAGCGTGCCCGCGGACAGCTCGCCGTCGGCCACCTGCACCGCCCCCACCACCAGCGCCGCGCCGACGGCCAACTCCGGCAGCGTCACGATGACCGCCCAGATCGTCGCGAGCAGTCTCGCCTTGCGCAGTTCCGTGCCGCGCAGCGTGCCCGACAGTTCGTGGAAGGCCCGGGCCTGGCTGCGGTGCCGGCCGAAGCCCTTGATGATCCGGACGCCGAGGACGCTCTCCTCGACGACCGTGGTCAGATCGCCGACCTGGTCCTGCGCCAGCCGCGCCACCTGCGAGTACCGCTTCTCGAAGACGACGCACATGACCACGACGGGCAGCGCCGGACCGAGGATCACCAGTCCGAGTGACCAGTCCTGCAGCAGCATGATGATCACACCGACGATGATGGTGACGCCGTTGACCAGCAGGAACGTCAGGGGGAAGGCGAGGAACATCCGCAGCAGCATCAGGTCCGTGGTGCCCCGGGAGAGCAGTTGGCCGGACGCCCAGCGGTCGTGGAAGGCCACCGGCAGCCGCTGCAGGTGCCGGTACAGGTCCGCCCGCATCTCCGCCTCGACGTGCGAGAGCGGCCGCGCGACCAGCCACCGGCGGAACCCGAACAGCAGCGCCTCCGCGATCCCCAGCAGCAGCAGGCACAGGGCGCCCAGCCACACCCCCGCCGGGTCCCGGTCGGCGACCGGGCCGTCCACCATCCACTTCAGCACGAGCGGGATCACCAGTCCCGTGCAGGAGGCGGCGATCGCGACGACCGCCGCGGAGGAGAGCCGCAGTCGCACCGGCCGCACGTAGGGCCACAGGCGCAGCAGCGCTCGGACCGCCGAGCGGTTCTCGGGCGAGGGGGTGCGTGTCGTCTGCATCAGGAGTGAGCCTACGGTTCGCCACTGACATCGCCCACCGAGTTTTGGCCCGATCGGGCTCCGCCGCTGGTCCTACGACCTGCGTCTTCCGGCGATCGCACGCGGATGCGGCGGGCCGTTCGCCGGCCGTGTCGGCGGGAGGCCCGCGCGGGGCCGCCCCGGAACGGCCCGTCCCGCCGCCGCGGTTCGCCTGCGCTCCCGACCCGCGCCGTGCGGCACCGGCCACGGGAGAGGCGCCGTTCCGCGGCCTCGCTCGCCCGAACCGACAGGTCGCGGTGGCTACGGCTGTCCGGGCCGGGGGGTGGTGAGGGTGTCGAGCCGGGCGGTGAGGTCGGGGTGGGCGGTGGCGAGGTGGGGGCGGGTGGCGGTCAGGGGGGCTATGAGGGCGGCGGGGTCGTCGTGGGCCAGGGCGGCGTGGAGCTCGTCGAGACTGCGGCGGGCCTCGGCGGGCAGGTCGGTGAGGGCGGTGATCTGGCCGGCGAGGCGGCGCAGGTCGGCGGCGTTGTGGCGGGCCCTGGTGGAGGTGGTGCGTTCGGCGGCGCGGGCCTGCCGGGTGGCCTGGACCCGTTGCTCGCCGGTGGTTCCGGCCGGTCCGGGGCGGCCCCGGAGGTAGCGGCGTTCGGCGGCCTGGCGGCTGGCGACGCCGAGGGGGTGGGCGAGGTCGGCCCAACTGGCGCCGGCGTCGCGGGCGGTCTCGATCAGGCCGGTCTCCCATCCGGCGAGTTGCTCGCGGACCCGCCGGAGCATCAGGAGGGAGGCCAGGGCCTGTTCCGGGCCCGGCGCGGGAACGTCACGGGGTGCGGGAACTTCACGGCCGTCCTCGTGCCGGGCGGTGCGCAGGGCGTCGTCGATGGCGCCGAGGGCGGCCGCGGCGGCCAGGAACGACGCCGGGCCGTGGGTTTCGGGGCCGGGTGCGGACGGCCGGTCGGGCGGAGTGGTCACGGCGAACTCCCGGAAGTTGTCATCGTTCGGACGACACCTAGTTTGTCATCCATTGGATGACATGGTACAACGGTGTCAGCGAGGCGCATTGGCAGTAACTGCCCGAACCTCTGGAGGTGTTTCACGATGTTGATGCGCACTGACCCCTTCCGTGAGCTGGACCGCCTGGCGCAGCAGCTGATGGGCCCGGGTACGTGGTCGCGGCCGTCGCCGGTGCCGATGGACGCCTACCGCGAGGGCGACCAGTACGTGGTGGCCTTCGACCTTCCCGGTGTCACCGCGGACGCCATCGACATCGACGTCGAACGGAACATGCTCACCGTCAAGGCCGAGCGCCGGCCGCTGGCGAAGGCCGACGACGTGCAGATGGAGCTGTCCGAGCGGCCGCTGGGTGTCTTCTCCCGGCAGATCGTGCTCGCCGACACCCTCGACACCGAGCGCATCCAGGCCGACTACGACGCGGGCGTGCTCACCCTGCGCATCCCGATCGCCGAGCGCGCCAAGCCCCGCAAGGTCACCATCGGCGGTGGCTCCGGCCGCAAGGAGATCTCCGGCTGACCCCCTGAGGAGCCGGGCCGGCGGGCGTGAAGGACGGGGCTGCCCAACTCCCCCTCCCACTCCGTCCTTCGCCTCCCGCCGGCCCGGCACCGGACAGCGGGGGCGCCTGGCGACGCCGCCGCGGGCCGAACTCACGACCCGCATCCTCCGACAGCTCCCCACCGGGTACGCCCTGCTCTTCGGCCGACCCGAGCCCACCCGGCCGCATGAGCAGGACCGCGCCCCGGCCGGCACCGGGAAGGCCGCACACGCGGTGACACGCGAGCCCCGGTGGTGCCGCGCTCAGACGCTGCGCTCGCCGGTCCCCTGCCCGCCGGTCCCCTGCCCGCCGGGCCCGTGCGCGGCGGTTGCGTGTCCGTCGGGCTCGGGCTCCCGCCCACCGGGCTCGTGCTCGGCGCGGGTCTCCACGTCCTCGATCCCGGTGGGCCGCCCCGCGCGCGCCCAGCGCGCGTACAGTCCACCCGCCACCAGCAGCGTGGCGAGCAGGGACAGCACCGGCCAGCCGCGCAGCAGGTTGACCCCCAGGGTGAAGGCGACGGCGGCAGCGGCGAGACCGTTCACCCAGGCCGGCAGGGCACGGCCGGCGGCGGCCGCGAAGCGGGCCATCGCCACCAGGCCGACCAGGAAGCTGACGAACACGGCGACCGCGTAGAACAGCACCAGCCGCTGCTCCTGGGCCGCGGCGGCCACGATGGTCAGCGCGGCGGCGGCCAGGTAGACCACGACCGACCAGTAGGGCGTGTGGTGCCGGTTGGTACGGCCGAGCACCGGCGGCAGCACGCCCGGCGCCCGCATGGTCCCGGCCAGCGCCTTCAGCAGCCCCGGTCCGGCCTGGAAGGACGAGCTGGCCGCGGCGAGCAGCAGCAGCGAACTGGTCAGCTGGAACGCTCCGTACAGCCAGCCCGGGCCGGCCGCCGTGTGCGCGATGTCGGCGATCTGGGTGGAGTCGGCCCCCGGCACCCCGATGTGCAGGCGCACCGCCAGCACGGTCAGCGCAAGGGTCAGCCCGCCGACGATCACCACCAGCAGGGCGAGGGTGCCCCGCCCGAAGCGGCGGCGCTGGGTGTCGTCGAGCTGGCCCAGCTGGGCGATGGCCGTGGACGGCGCCTCGATCCCGGTGGCCAGTGCCATCGCGACCGGGAAGGCGAGCACCACGGCGATCACCGCGCCGTGGCCCGGGGCGACGCTCGCGGGAGCGCTGCCGACCGCGTGCGGGGCGGCGAAGCCCAGCACCAGCACGGCCACCGAGGCGGCGACGAACAGTACGGTCATCACCGCGAACAGCAGCCGCCCGCCGTGCCCGAACCAGGTCAGCCCGGCCACCACCAGCAGCAGCACCAGGGCCAGCGGCACCCGGGCCGGCGCCAGGGCCGGCAGCAGCGCGATGACGGCGCTGGACGCGGCCGAGACGGAGATCCCGATGGTCAGCACGAAGTCGACCACGAGCGCGCCTATCGGCAGGAAGGTCCAGCGCGGTCCGAACGCCCGGCCCGCGGCCGCGGCCGCGCCGCCGCCCTGCGGGAAGCGGCGCACCAGCTGCCAGTAGTTGGCGGTGACCACCACGACCAGCCCGACCACCAGCGACATGGTCGGTATCAACAGCGCGAGGTCGCCGTGCAGGGCGCGCAGCGCAGCCTCGATGGCGTAGGCGACGGAGGAGACCGGATCGGCGATGACCGCGAACGCGAAGGCGAAGAACAGCACGGCCCGGCGGGGCGTGCGGGAGCCGCCGGACGCGGGTGCGGCGGCAGGACGGACCTGCGCGGAGGTCGTCATGGGAGGCCTCTCAGGGGCGAAGGGGCGCGTACGCGACGCGCCGCGACGGTGTTCTCTTCGCCGACCAGGCTTCCCGGCACACCAGTCACGACACTACGTCAGCCACCGACCCGGCAACGTCAAGGAACCGTCAAATCGGGCCGGGCCGCGACCGCCCGGGCAGCCGCCCCGCACTGGAACCCGGAGCAGGAAGGAGCCGCCGAACCGGGAGCCGTGACGGGCAGCCGCACGACGGACCGCGCAGAGCGGGCGGCCCTCCGAACCGGCACCCCTCCGAGCCGGAGCCGCCCGACCCGGAAAGCCGCCCGAGCCGGAGCCGCCCGAGCCGGAAGGCCTCCGGAACGGGGACGGTGGTCCGGGCGGGCGGCCCGCCCGGACCGTCACACGCCGGTCACCCGCAGCAGCAGCACCGTCCGACCCGGGACCGTGATCGCCGCACCGGCCGGGTGCTCCACCTCCGGTACCCGTGCCTGCTCCTCCCGCCCGGTGTCCACGACGACCTCGTACCGCTCCGCCCACGGCGGCCCCGGCAGGACGAACTCCACCGCGCTCTCCCCGGCGTGCAGGACGGCCAGGAAGCTGTCGTCGACGACGGCCTCGCCCCGCTCGTCCCGGCCGGGGATGTCGCGGCCGGAGAGGTACATGCCCAGGGTGGCCGCGGGCGCGTACCAGTCGCCCTCCGTCATCTCCGTGCCGCGCGCGGTGAACCAGGCGAGGTCCCGCAGCCCGTCCGCGGAGTGCGCCCGCCCGGAGAAGAACGCCCGACGGCGCAGCACCGGGTGGGCGTGCCGCAGCGAGATCAGCCGGCAGACCAGGTCGAAGAGGGCCCGCCAGCCCGGATCGGCCAGCAGGCTCCAGTCGACCCAGCCGACCTCGTTGTCCTGGCAGTACGCGTTGTTGTTGCCGTGCTGGGTGCGGCCCAGCTCGTCACCGGCGACCAGCATCGGCACGCCGGTGGACAGCAGCAGCGTGGTCAGCAGGTTCCGCAGTTGCCGCCGCCGCAGCGCGCGCACGCCCTCGTCGCCGGTCTCACCCTCCGCCCCGTGGTTGGCGGACCGGTTGTCGTCGGTGCCGTCCCGGTTGCCCTCGCCGTTGGCCTCGTTGTGCTTGCGCTCGTACGACACCAGGTCGCGCAGGGTGAAACCGTCGTGCGCGGTGACGAAGTTGACCGAGGCGTACGGGCGGCGGCCGCCCCAGGCGTACAGGTCGCTGGAGCCCGACAGCCGGTAGCCCATCTCCCGTACGTCCGGGAGCGCGTGCCGCCAGAAGTCCCGCACCGCGTCCCGGTAGCGGTCGTTCCACTCCGTCCACAGCGGGGGGAAGGCCCCCACCTGGTAGCCGCCCGCGCCGACGTCCCACGGCTCGGCGATCAGCTTCACCCGCCGCAGCACCGGATCCTGCGCGATCACCGCGAGGAACGGCGACAGCATGTCGACGTCGTGCATCGAACGGGCCAGCGCGGCGGCGAGGTCGAAGCGGAATCCGTCCACGCCCATCTCGGTCACCCAGTAGCGTAGCGAGTCGGTGATCAGGCGCAGCACCTGCGGCCGCACCAGGTGCAGGGTGTTGCCGCAGCCGGTGTAGTCCGCGTAGCGCCGGGCGTCGGGCCGGAGCCGGTAGTAGCCGCGGTTGTCGATGCCCTTCAGCGAGAGCGTGGGCCCGAACTCGCCCGCCTCCGCGGTGTGGTTGTAGACGACGTCGAGGATCACCTCGATGCCGGCCGCGTGCAGGGCGCGCACCATCCGCTTGAACTCGCCGACCTGCTGACCGGTGGTGCCGGTGGCGGCGTACCCGGCGTGCGGGGCGAAGTAGCCGACGGAGTTGTAGCCCCAGTAGTTGCGCAGTCCCCGCCGGAGCAGGTGGTCCTCGTGCGCGAACTGGTGCACCGGAAGCAGCTCCACCGCGGTGACGCCCAGCCGCACCAGGTGCGCGATCGCGGCCGGGTGCGCCAGCCCGGCGTACGTGCCGCGCAGCTCCTCGGGGATGTCCGGGTGCCGCCGGGTGAAGCCGCGCACGTGCAGCTCGTAGATCACCGAGTCGGCCCACGGCGTCTTCGGACGCCGGTCGTCCGCCCAGTCGTCGTCATCGTGGACCACGACGCCCTTGGGGACGTACGGGGCGGAGTCGCGGTCGTCGCGGACGGTGTCCGCGAGGTGCTGGTCCGGCCAGTCGCGGACGTGCCCGTACACCTCCGGGGCCAGGCCGCAGGCCGCGTACTCGCCGTCCACGGCCCGCGCGTACGGGTCCAGCAGCAGCTTCGCCGGGTTCCAGCGGCTCCCGGTCCAGGGATCCCAGCGGCCGTGCACCCGGTACCCGTACCGGCGGCCGGGCAGCACGCCCGGAACGAAGCCGTGCCAGATCTCGTGGGTCAGCTCGGCGAGGTGCAGCCGCTGCTCGCCGCCGCCCCGACCGTCGTCGAACAGGCACAACTCGACGGCCTCCGCGCCGCCCGCCCACAGGGCGAAGTTGGTGCCCGCCACCCCGTCCGGTCCGACCCGGAACCGGGCCCCCAGCGGTGTGGACGACCCCGGCCGCACGGGCCCGCCCGACGCCCCCCGCCGTACCGCGTTCACGACGACGGCCGGGTGCGGATCCCCGGCGGCGGGCCCGTCGGCCACCGCCTCCTGCTCGGCTGCGCTGGACACCTGACTCAGCCCCTCCGGTCGGCTCGCGGCACGGTGCACCGGCCGCCGCGGCGTCCCGGCCGCGGCACCCTGGCGCGTCGTCCTCCCACAGTTCTGCCCAGAGGGCGGCTCGCACTCACGTTGCCCCGCGGCTGCCCCACTCGTTGGACACCTACATGAGGTACGGACACGGGCGCGCGCGGCGCGCGGCGGCCGCCCTGGCGGCTGCTCTGACATGGGCGGGAGTGTTCACCGGGGCCGCGGGCTGCACCCCCGGCGGCGACGGCGGAACGGGCGGTGCGTTCGGCAAACCCGCCGCCCGCGAGGACTCCATCCGGGTCACTCCGCGAGACGGCAGCAAGGGCGTGCGCCCGGACCGGCCGCTGCGCGTCGAGGTGCCCGACGGGCGCCTGGAGTCGGTGAAGGTGGTCAGGAGCCAGGACGCGCAGGAGTCCCCGGTGCCCGGCCGCGTCTCCGCCGACGGCCGGAGCTGGCGTCCCGACGCGCACCGGCTCGCCCTGGCCGCCGCCTACACGGTGGACGTCGTGGCGGTGGACGGACGCGGCAGGCGCTCCGCCCGCCACACCACCTTCACCACCTCCGTGCCGGCCCGGCGGTTCGTGGCGTACGCGGTCCCGGAGAACCGCTCCACCGTCGGCACCGGAATGATCGTCTCCCTGGAGTTCAGCCGCGGGATCGCAGACCGTGCCGCCGTCGAACGTGCCGTGCGGGTCACCGCCGAGCCTGCCGTCGAGATCCGCCCCCACTGGTTCGGCCGGACCCGCCTGGACTTCCGCCCCGAGCACTACTGGCGGCCCGGCACCGAGGTCACCGTCGCCCTGCACCTGAGGGACGTCCAGGGGGCGCCCGGTGTCTACGGGCTGCAGGACAGGACGTTCTCCTTCACCGTGGGCCGCAGCCAGGTGTCCCGCGTCGACGCCGCCCGGCACACCATGGAGGTGCGGCGGGACGGGGAGCTGCTGGCCACCGTCCCCGTCACGGCCGGGGCCCCGAAGACCACCACTTACAACGGGAAGATGGTGGTGATGGAGATGCTGGAGGTCACCCGGATGAACGGCGCGACCGTCGGTTTCACCAAGCCCGACGGGAAGGGCGAGTACGACATCCCCGACGTGCCGCACGCCATGCGCCTGACCACCTCCGGCACGTTCCTGCACGGCAACTACTGGGCGGAGGACGTCTTCGGCCGGGTCAACACCAGCCACGGCTGCATCGGGCTGCGGGACGTCAAGGGCGGCGGCTCGGACACCCCCGCGGGCTGGTTCTTCGACCGCAGCCTCGTCGGGGACGTCGTCGAGGTGGTCCACAGCAAGGACCGCGAGGTCGCCCCGGACAACGGCCTCGGGGGCTGGAACATGGGCTGGCGGGAGTGGAGGGCGGGCAGCGCCGCCAAGTGATCCGGCCGGCCGCGGCTTTGGGACCGAACGGTGACAGTTCCGCGGCCGGGAACCTCCTGACCATCTGGTTAATATGCGCCGAGCGCGGGGGAAGCGCTGCTGCACACGGGCCCGCAAGGGCCGGGGGAGGGGAATCACATGGAGCACGTGCGACCGATACCGGGGGCGTCGGTTGGCGCATCCGCGCGGGGGCGCAGGAGGCTGTCCGCGGCGATCGTCGGAGCGATGCTGCTGGCCGTGACGGCGTGCGGCGGGGGCGGCGGCACCGGCGCCGCCGCAAACGGTGGGGAGAAGGTCGACTCGACCGCGGCACCGGCCAGCAAGCAGTCCGAGGCCGTCGTCGGCATCGCGCCCGAGGACGGTGCCACCGCCGTCGACACCAGCGGCGCTCTGAAGATAACCGCCGCCCGGGGGAAGCTGACCGAGGTGGCGGTCAAGGACGACGACGGGCATCCGGTCGACGGGGCGATATCCGCGGACGGCAGTCGCTGGACGCCCGCCGGCCACCTGGCGGCGTCGACCGAGTACCACGTGCACGCGGTCGCCAAGGACTCCGCGGGCCGCACGGCCGCAGAGGACTCCGCCTTCACCACACTGACGCCGAAGCACACCTTCATCGGCACCTTCACGCCCGAGGACGGCTCCACGGTCGGCGTCGGCATGCCGTTCTCGCTGCACTTCAGCCGGGGCATCACGCACCCCGAGGACGTCGAGAGGGCCATCACCGTCACGACCGAGCCGTCCGTGGACGTCGAGGGCCACTGGTTCGGCAACGACCGCCTCGACTTCCGTCCCGAGAAGTACTGGCAGTCCGGCACCAAGGTCACCGTCCGGCTCGACCTGGACGGCGTCGAGGGCCGCCCCGGCGTCTACGGCAAGCAGGCCAAGACGGTCTCCTTCACCATCGGCCGCAACCAGGTCTCCGTCGTGGACGCCTCCACCCACATGATGAAGGTCATGCAGGACGGCAAGGTCGTCAAGACCATCCCGGTGAGCACCGGCAAGCCCGGATACGACACCTGGAACGGCCAGATGGTCATCAGCCAGAAGCTGAAGGTGACCCGCATGAACAGCCAGACCGTCGGCCTCGGCAGCGAGTACGACATCAAGGACGTACCGCACGCCATGCGCCTCACCGGATCCGGCACCTTCATCCACGGCAACTACTGGGGCGCCGGCGCCTTCGGCAACTACAACTCCAGCCACGGCTGCGTCGGACTGCGCGACGTGCGCGGCGGCTACGACCCGAACGTGCCGGCCGCCTGGTTCTTCAACCACTCGATGATCGGCGACGTGGTCGTGGTGAAGAAGTCCCACGAGCGGACCGTGGACCCCGGCAACGGACTCAACGGCTGGAACATGTCCTGGGAGAAGTGGAAGGCCTGACCCCGGCGCGACGGCGACGGCGCGACGGCGACGGCACAACGGCGACGGCGCGAGGGCACGAGGAGCAAAGGACGCTGGGCGGACGGCCCCGGTGCGGCACGCACCGGGGCCGTCCGGCGTCCGCGCCGCACGAGTGTGAGGGACGGCACCGGATCAGCCTCCGTTAGTCGGCGTTAACCTGCTGGCATGACCGTGAGACTCGAAGTCGCGGACGGCGTCGGCACGCTGCGCCTGGACCGCCCGCCCATGAACGCCCTGGACATCGCCACCCAGGACCGGCTGAAGGAACTCGCCGAGGAGGCCACGCGCCGCGAGGACGTGCGCGCGGTGGTGGTCTACGGCGGCGAGAAGGTGTTCGCGGCGGGCGCGGACATCAAGGAGATGCAGGCGATGGACCACACCGCGATGGTCCTGCGGGCCCGCGGTCTGCAGGACGCCTTCACCGCCGTGGCCCGCATCCCCAAGCCGGTGGTGGCGGCCGTCACCGGCTATGCGCTCGGCGGCGGCTGCGAACTGGCCCTGTGCGCCGACTACCGCATCGCCGCCGAGGGCGCGAAGCTGGGCCAGCCGGAGATCCTGCTCGGTCTGATCCCGGGGGCCGGCGGCACCCAGCGCCTGGCCCGCCTGATCGGCCCGTCCAAGGCGAAGGACCTCATCTTCACCGGCCGCATGGTCAAGGCGGACGAGGCGCTCGCCATGGGGCTGGTGGACCGCACGGTGCCGGCCGCCGAGGTGTACGAGCAGGCGCACGCCTGGGCGGCGAGGCTGGCCCAGGGTCCGGCGCTCGCGCTGCGGGCGGCGAAGGAGTCGATCGACACCGGCCTGGAGACGGACATCGACACCGGCCTCGCGGTGGAACGCAACTGGTTCGCGGGCCTGTTCGCCACCGAGGACCGCGAGCGCGGGATGCGGAGCTTCGTGGAGGAGGGGCCCGGCAAGGCGAAGTTCCGCTGAAACGTCTCATACGTTCCGCGAAAGGCCGTCCGAGCTGAGGCGAAGCAGGTCGGGCGGCCTTCGTGCCCCGCACGGAGTCCGCAAGCGCGGCGTCGGGCCGCAGCCGGCGAGCGGCCGCGAACGACCGCCTTCCGCGGACCTCACCCAGCCGCGGTCAGGCGGCTGCGGCTACGGCCGGGTCCAGCCGTTGGCGAACTCGCGGTCGAGGTCCGTCCAGCGGCGCTGCTCGGCGGGGGTGCGGCTGGGGTAGCCGAGGCGCCCCACGCCCTTGACCCACTCGTCCCGGAGGCCGTCGGGCTCCGTGAAGCGGTCGGCGTGGCGGGTGCCGAGGACGTCGTCGCCGGCGGGGCTTCCGGGGCTTGCGGCAGGGACCAGGTGCGGGACTCTTCGACCAGGTGCTGCCGGGCCTCGATCAGGGAGACCTTGTGTGCGCCGCCGGGCATGCTCGGCCAGCGGAACCGGGCCCCGCCGTCCTCCCGGAGGCACACGGGGCAGAGCTCGTGGGACCCGGGCACGGCGCCGAGCACGTGGTGCCCGCGGCAGCACAGGGTGGCGGTTGCTCACCTGCGCAGTCTCGTTGCAGGTCCCGTCGGTGCGCTACGGATTTCTCTGTGTCGCGGTACCCGGCCGGACCGCGGTCGCTCCGCTGAAACTCTGCCGAACCACTTGCAATTGACGCGGTGTCTGACCCGCGTCCCCCGATGGGGCGGTTTATGGCAGCCTTAACGCAGCCTTAAGGCCATCTTGTCGCGGGGGACCGTCGATTGCCTCCGGCCGAGCCGTCGTCGCAGTTCAGCGAGGTCAACAGGGCTTCCGAACTGCCATTGGCATATGCCTGGGGGTTCTCTTCCCGTAGGTGCGCCCAGGGGGCGTATTCCCCGGGAACGCCTCCGCGAGGCGCCTCGGGCGGCCATCATGGGGGCATGGCGGGGCTGGAGGGCATTGAACAGCCGCGGGGACAGGGCCGTGCCGCTGCGGCGCGCTGGTCGCCTGCGGTGGAGGACGAACAGGCTCTGAGAGCCCTGGAGTTGTTCGGAAACCCGACGGAGCGGGAAGTCCCGCTGCCCTCCCGCCCGGAGTCGGCCGCCGCCGCCCGGCGGCTCGTCCAGGTGATCGTCCTGCGCCAGTGGGCACTGACGCCGAAGATGACGGAGGACGCCGTCCTGCTCGTCTCCGAACTCGTCGGCAACGCCGTCCGGCACACCGGCGCCCGGGTGTTCGGTCTGCGCATGCGCCGCCGCCGGGGCTGGATCCGCGTCGAGGTCCGCGACCCCTCCCGGGGCCTGCCCTGCCTGATGCCGGTCCAGGAACTCGACATCAGCGGCCGCGGTCTCTTCCTGGTCGACAAACTGGCCGACCGCTGGGGCGTGGACCTGCTGCCCCGAGGCAAGACCACCTGGTTCGAGATGAGGACGGGGGACCGCTGACCCGTCCCCGGGACACCGGTCCGGCCGGTCCGGCCGGCGGCGCGGACGCCCCGGCCGGGGGCCGGACACCTCCACCCGCCCGTCGGCCCCCGAGCCTCCGCGGCGACCTCGTCCCCGCCACCGTTCGCCCCTCCACCGGGTCCCGGTCCCTTCACCGGCTCCCGGTCCCTCACCCGCTTTCGGTCGCTTCTCCACCGCCTCCCGCGCCGAGGCCCGGAGGACTGCCGCAGGGTGACGCCCGAGGTTCCTTCGGGGAACGATGCCCCGAGCCCTCCCCGGCGTGACGCCCGAGGGGCCGCCGAGGGTGACGCCCGAGGCCGCCGCGGGGCACCGCACGAGGGCCTTCCCGCGCCGACGCCCGCCCACCCGCCGCCCGGGTGAATCGCCGGTTTTTGCCCGTACCGCCTCTTAAATGGTGCGGGTGACCGCAACCGACCGCCGCACGGCCCTGCGCACCGGCGCCGGCCTCCTCACCGGGGCCGCCCTGACCGCCGGATGCGCCCCCACCGGTGCCGTCGCCCGCTCCACACCGACCCCGCCCCCCACCGACCCGGGCGCCCCCACCACCCCGGCGACCCGGACACCCGCGCCCGCACCCCGCCCCTACAGCGGGGCGCCCGCCCAGATCACCCACGGCCCCCGCGGCCGCTCCCGCGTCGCCCTCACCTTCCACGGCCAGGGCGATCCCGCCACCGCCCGCACCCTGCTCACCGAGGCCGAACGCCGCGGCGCCCGGGTCACGGTGCTCGCCGTGGGCGCCTGGCTGGACGACCACCCGGAACTGGCCCGCCGCATCCTCGACGGCGGCCACGACCTCGGCAACCACACCCAGCGCCATCTCGCCGTCAACACGATGGCCGAACCCGCCGCCCGCGCCGAGATCACCGCCTGCGCCGACCGCCTGCGCAGACTCACCGGATCGATCGGCACCTGGTTCCGCCCCTCCCGGGCGGCCCGCGCTACGCCGCTGGTCGAGCGCCTGGCCCGGGAGGCGGGCTATCCGCACGTGCTCTCCTACGACCTCGACTCCCTCGACTACACCGACCCCGGCGCCGACGCCGTCACCCGCACCGTCCTCGGCCAGGTCCGGGGCGGATCCGTGGTCAGCCTGCACTTCGGCCACCCGGACACGGTCGCCGCGCTCCCCGCCGTACTCGACGAACTCGACCGCCGCGGGCTGCGCGCGGTCACCACCACGGAGCTGCTCAGCTGATGCACCCTCTCACCCGCACCCCCCGCCTGCTGCTCACCGCCACCCTCCTCCTCGCCGGCGCCGCCCTCGCCGCCTGCGGCACCGAGACCGGCGGCGGGCGGACCGCCGAGACCTCCACGGCCGCCGCGCCCGCCCCCGCGAAGAAGCAGGCCGTCGACGGCCTGCCCGGAATGCCGCCCGTCCTCGACCCGAACGACGTCTACGCCGCCGACCGCCCCGACAAGCTCTCCCCGGTCGTCAAGGACTTCCCCTCACGGGTCTACGTCCCCAACACCCAGTCCGACACCGTCAGCGTCATCGACCCCGCGACGTACAAGGTGATCGAGACCATCCCGGTCGGCCGGCAGCCGCAGCACGTCGTCCCCTCCTGGGACCTCAAGACCCTCTGGGTCAACAACGACAAGGGCAACACCCTCACCCCGATCGACCCGAGCACCGGCAAGGCGGGCCCCACCGTCGACGTCCACGACCCGTACAACCTCTACTTCACCCCGAACGGCAAGTACGCGGTGGTGATGGCCTCCCTCGACCGCGAACTCGTCTTCCGGGACGCGCACACCATGAAGCGGGTCAAGACCGTCCCGGTCAGCTGCTACGGCGTCAACCACGCCGACTTCTCCCGCGACGGCCGCTACTTCATCGTCTCCTGCGAGTTCAGCGGCGAACTCCTCAAGGTCGACACGGAGCAGATGAAGGTCGTCGGCCAGCAGAAGCTCCCCGTCGAGGGCGCCAAGCCACAGGACGTCAAGGTCTCACCCGACGGCAAACGGTTCTACATCGCCGACATGGTGGCCGACGGGCTGTGGATCCTCGACGGCGACACCTTCGCCACCCCCTCCTTCCTGCCCACCGGCAAGGGCGCCCACGGCCTCTACATCAGTCGCGACTCGCGCGTGATGTACGTGTCCAACCGGGGCGAGGGCAGCATCTCGATCTTCAACTTCGCCCAGCACAAGGTCACGGACAAGTGGCACCTGCCCGACGGCGGCAGCCCCGACATGGGCGGCGTCTCGGCGGACGGCAAGGTGCTCTGGCTGTCCGGGCGCTACGACTCCGAGGTGTACGCCATCGACACCCGAACCGGGAAGCAGCTCGCCCGCATCAAGGTCGGCCGGGGCCCGCACGGCCTGGCCGTCTACCCGCAGCCCGGCCGGTACTCGCTCGGCCACACCGGCATCTTCCGCTGACCGCGACGGGCCCGAGGTGCGGTCGGCTCAGGCACCGCCGCCCCCGCCGCGGCCCGCTCGCCGGGTTCGCGGCACCGGCCGCCCCCATCACCCACCACGAGGCGAGGGGCCGACCAGCAGCGCCTCCGAGCCCACCGGCCGGTAGCCGGCCGCCTGGAACGCCCGCAGGCTGCGGGCGTTCCCCGCCGAGACCTGGGCCCACACCGGCTCCCCGCCGGCGAGCTGCCGGGCCGCCGTCGCCAGCGCCCGCCCGAGCCCCCGGTGCCGCGCCCCCTCGTCCACCTCCACCGCGACCTCCAGCCGCCCGGCGACCCCGCGCCCCAGCACGAGCACCCCGCCGTCCGCCGACCACACCCGCACGTCCTCGCGCCGCAGCCGGGCGCGGACCACCCGGGGATGCTCCGGATGCCGCAGCTCGGTCAGCGCGACGCTCGGTGCACCGGGCAGTGCGGCGCCCACCGCCAGCACGTCGACGGTGTCCGTGACCCGCCCGGTCCGCTCCAGCAGGGCGGAGAGGAACCGCGGGTTCATGGTCGCGGCGAGCGCGTCGCAGTCCAGCGAGGCCAGCGTGGCGTGCACCCACCGCGGGTCCTCGTCCGTGAACACGACGGAGTGGGCCGTGAAGGCGATCACCCCCGCGTCCCGCCGGCCTGGCTGCGGCACCACCGTCGTCCCGCCGTCCGCGGGCGGGAAGACCCCCCGGGCCGCCGCCTCCAGAATGCCCCTCAGGTCCTGCCCGGTCCGCCCCACCCCGACCCCCTCGCGCCTCCTCGGCCCCTACCGCCGGAACGCCCAGCCTTGCAGACGCCGGCGCCGGCCGCACGGCACCCCCGCCCCACGGGTGGCCGGGGGTGGGCGCCGCACGGGAGGCAGGTCCAGGCCGTTAACCTGACCAGCGGCACAACGCCATCACCACACGTACAACGCAACGCAAGAGGGGCGGACCGGTGGCCAACATCGAGGAAGCACGCAAGCAGTTCGAGCGGATCGACGCGGACGGCGACGGTTTCATCACCGCCGCCGAGTTCAAGTCCGCCCTCGCTCAGGGGGGCGACTGGAACGTCACCGAGACCGTCGCCGAGGCCCTCATCGCCCAGCGCGACCTCAACGGCGACAAGGTCCTGTCCTTCGACGAGTTCTGGACCTACCTGAACAGGTGACGCGCACGGCAGGGGGCGCCGCCGGACTCCCGGCGGCGCCCTCCGCGTCTTCCGGGCCCGCCGCACCCCGCCCACCCCGTGGGGCGCGCGACCTCAGACCGGCTTGCGCCACACCGAGACGTGCTTGGCGGAGTCCTGGGTGAACGGCGCCCCGTCCCAGTCCGCGACGCGGCGTTCCGGCTCGAGCCCGGCGATCCGCGCCATCAGGTCGAGCTCGGCCGGCCAGGCGTACCGGTGACGGGAACTGCCGCGCCGGTAGCGGCCGTCGTCGCCGTCGCGGGTGAGGTGGTGCGAGACGAGCACCTGCTCCACCAGGTCGAAGGTGTCGAAGCCGAGATGCCGTTCGGAGACGTCGAACGGCACCGCGACCTGACCGGGCGGCAGGAACCGCAGCGGCGGGACGTTCAGCTCGATGACGAACCGGCCACCGGGCTCCAGATGGCGTGCCGCGTTGCGGAAGCACTCGACCTGCTCTTCCTGCGTGAGCAGGTTCGTGATGGTGTTGTAGACGAGATAGACCAGGCTGAACCGGCCGGGGACGACGGTGGTCGCCATGTCGCCGACGGCCACCGGGAGCGTGGCCTCGTCGACCTTGCGCCGCAGCACCGCCACCATGTGCGGGGACAGTTCGACGCCCGCCACGGGGACGCCGCGTGCCCGCAGCGGGACGGCCACCCGTCCGGTTCCGACGGCGAACTCCAGCGCCCGGCCGTTCCCGGCGAGCGCGGCGAGGAAGTCCAGGGTCGGTCCGAGGACGGCGGCCGAGGACATCCCGGTCTCCTCGGCGTCGTACCGGTCGGCGTTCGCGCGGGTCCACAGCTCACTGCTCGTCACGGTCGTTCACTGTGCCGGTCGCCCTGGCGCACTGTCGACGCGTTTTCCGGCGCCCCGTGGACGCCGCGACGCCCGCGATCCCGCACGCTCGAAGCGCCGGTACCCGAGCGGGGAGCGGCTCGTGGATCTCCTGCGTGCCGGTGCCGCCGAGGTCAGGTGCCGGGTGCGTCGAAGGTCTCGATCGCGCAGCGTGCAGCTCCGCTGCGCTCGATCCTGGCGTCGCTGGTGATCAGCGGAACCGCGAGGCTCTCGGCCAGGGCCACGTAATGCGCCTCGTGGACGGAGGGGTTGTTCGACAGTGCGCGCACGCGCCGCCACAGGACCGCCGTGGGGTGCAGGTCGAGAGCGAGGGCCTGGTAGTCGGTGATCGCCTTCACGGCCTCCTTCTCGGTGATCTTCGGCTTGCTGCCTCGCCGGCCGCGGGCCAGCCCGAAGGCGGGCGAGGTGATCTCGTAGTCCAGAAGGCCCGGCGCTGCGAGAGTGTCGGCGCGGCTCACCCGCTCGCGGATCGCGGTGCCGGTCCTGCCGTGGTCGAGGAGGAACTGTACGAGGCTGGAGCAGTCAATGACGATCAGCGCCGGTCCCGCCCGTCCTCGACGGCGTCGAGGACGTCGGTCGTACTGAGCGCGGTGCGGGTCTCACGCTCCAGGCGGGCTGCCATCTCCGCCAGGGTGGGCTTGGCTTGGCGGCTTCCCGGGAGAGGAGTTCCAGGGCGTACGCCTGGAGCGACTTGCCCGCCTGTGCGGCGCGGATCCTCAGGGCGCTGACCGTGTCGTCCGGGACGTCCCGGATCGTGATCGCCGGCATGCCGGCGTTTTGGCGGCAGTGCAGGTGATATGCAGCGACAGGTGGCGCACGAAAACACCAACGCGCTGCTCAGGGCCCGTTCCCTCAGCACTCGATGATGTTCACCGCGAGCCCGCCCCGCGCCGTCTCCTTGTACTTGACGCTCATGTCGGCGCCGGTGTCCTTCATGGTCTTGATGACCTTGTCCAGCGAGACCTTGTGCGAGCCGTCGCCGCGCATCGCCATGCGGGCCGCGGTGACCGCCTTGACCGCGGCCATGCCGTTGCGCTCGATGCACGGGATCTGCACCAGACCGCCGACCGGGTCGCAGGTGAGGCCGAGATTGTGCTCCATGCCGATCTCGGCGGCGTTCTCCACCTGCTCCGGGGAGCCGCCGAACACCTCGGCCAGCGCGCCGGCCGCCATCGAGCAGGCCGAGCCGACCTCGCCCTGGCAGCCGACCTCGGCGCCGGAGATGGACGCGTTCTCCTTGAACAGCATGCCGATCGCGCCGGCCGCCAGCAGGAAGCGGACCACGCCCTCCTCGTCGGCGCCGGGCACGAAGTCCGTGTAGTAGTGCAGGACCGCGGGGATGATGCCCGCCGCGCCGTTCGTCGGAGCGGTCACCACCCGGCCGCCGGCCGCGTTCTCCTCGTTGACCGCCATCGCGTACAGCGTGATCCACTCCATGGCGCGGGCCAGCGGGTCGCCCTCCGCGCGCAGTTGCCGGGCGGTGACCGCGGCCCGGCGGCGGACCTTCAGGCCGCCCGGCAGGATGCCCTCGCGGGACAGGCCGCGCCGCACGCAGGCCTGCATGACGTGCCAGATCTCCAGCAGGCCCGCGCGGATCTCCTCCTCCGTGCGCCAGGCGCGCTCGTTCTCCAGCATCAGCGCGGAGATCGACAGGCCGGTCTCGCGCGTCAGGCGCAGCAGCTCGTCACCCGTGCGGAAGGGGTACTTGAGCACGGTGTCGTCGAGTTTGATCCGGTCCGCACCGACCGCGTCCTCGTCGACGACGAAACCGCCGCCCACCGAGTAGTACGTCTTGGACAGCAGTTCCGTGCCGTCCGCGCCGTGGGCCCGCAGCGTCATACCGTTCGCGTGGTACGGCAGTGCCTGCCGGCGGTGCAGGACCAGGTCGTCGTCGTAGGCGAACGGGATCTCGTGCTCGCCGAGCAGCCGCAGGCGCCCGGTGTCGCGGATCGCCGCCACCCGCTCGTCGGCCGTCTCCACGTCCACCGTGCGCGGGGAGTCGCCCTCCAGGCCCAGCAGCACCGCCTTGGGGGTGCCGTGCCCGTGGCCGGTTGCGCCCAGGGAGCCGTACAGCTCGGAGCGGACCGAGGCGACGGAGGGCAGCAGGCCCTCGTTGCGAAGCCGCCGGGCGAACATCCGGGCGGCGCGCATCGGGCCGACCGTGTGGGAGCTGGACGGGCCGATGCCGATCGAGAACAGGTCGAAGACCGAGATCGCCACGGTCACACCTCCTTGCGGGGGTGGGGCACCCGGCCGGCGGCCGGGTGCCCCACGGGGCTTACTTGGTCAGACCCGGGTACAGCGGGTGCTTGTCGGCGAGCGCGCCGACGCGGGCCCTGAGCGCCCGGGCCTCGGTCTCCCCGAAGGGCGAGGGGGCCTTGAGCGTCTCCGCGATCACGTCGGCGACCTCGGCGAAGTCCTCCGCGGTGAAGCCGCGGGTGGCCAGCGCCGGGGTGCCGATCCGCAGGCCCGAGGTCACCATCGGCGGACGCGGGTCGTCGGGGACGGCGTTGCGGTTGACCGTGATGCCGACCTCGTGGAGCCGGTCCTCGGCCTGCTGCCCGTCCAGCTCGGACGCGCGCAGGTCCACCAGGACCAGGTGCACGTCCGTGCCGCCGGAGAGCACGTTCACACCGGCCGCGCGGGCGTCGGCGGCGGTCAGCCGCTCGGCGAGGGTCCGCGCCCCCTCCACGGTACGACGCTGGCGCTCCTTGAACTCCTCGGAGGCGGCGATCTTGAAGGAGACCGCCTTGGCCGCGATCACGTGCTCCAGGGGGCCGCCCTGGAAGCCCGGGAAGACCGAGGAGTTCAGCTTCTTCGCGAACTGCTTCCGGGCCAGGATGATGCCGCCGCGCGGACCGCCCAGAGTCTTGTGCGTGGTGGAGGTGACCACGTCCGCGAAGGGCACCGGGTTGGGGTGCAGGCCCGCCGCGACCAGTCCGGCGAAGTGCGCCATGTCCACCCACAGGTGGGCCTCGACCTCGTCCGCGATCCGGCGGAACGCCGCGAAGTCGAGCTGCCGGGGGTACGCCGACCAGCCGGCGATGATCACCTTCGGGCGGTGCTCCTTGGCGAGCCGCTCCAGCTCGGCCATGTCGACCAGGCCGGTCGCGGGGTCCACGTGGTAGGCGACCACGTCGAACTGCCTGCCCGAGAAGTTCAGCCGCATGCCGTGGGTCAGGTGGCCGCCGTGCGCCAGGTCCAGGCCGAGGATCGTGTCGCCGGGCTGGGCCAGCGCGAACAGGGCCGCCTGGTTGGCGGAGGCGCCCGAGTGCGGCTGCACGTTCGCGTACTCGGCGCCGAACAGCTCCTTCACCCGGTCGACGGCGATCTGCTCGGTGACGTCGACGTGCTCGCAGCCGCCGTAGTAGCGGCGGCCGGGGTAGCCCTCGGCGTACTTGTTGGTGAGGACCGAGCCCTGTGCCTCCATCACCGCGAGCGGCGCGAAGTTCTCGGAGGCGATCATCTCCAGGGTGGACTGCTGGCGGCGCAGCTCGGCGTCGACGGAGGCGGCGACCTCCGGGTCGAGCTCGTGCAGGGGCGTGTTCAGAACGGTCATCGAGGGTCCTCAGCCGGCGGTGAAAGCGTCGTACTCGTCAGCGGAGAGCAGTTCCTGCGGCTCCTCCGTGACCCGGATCCGGAACAGCCAGCCGCCCTCGAAGGGGGCGGTGTTCACCAGCGAGGGGTCGCTCACCACGTCCTCGTTGATCTCGGTGACCTCACCGGAGACGGGGGAGTAGAGGTCGGACACCGACTTGGTGGACTCCAGCTCGCCGCAGCTCTCGCCCGCGGCGACGGTGGTCCCGACGTCCGGGAGCTGGACGAAGACGACGTCGCCGAGCGCGTTGGCGGCGTGCTCGGTGATACCGATCGTCGACACGCCGTCCTCGGCGGCCGACAGCCACTCGTGCTCCTTGCTGTAGCGCAGCTGCTGGGGGTTGCTCATGACTGGATTCTCCTGTACGCGGGGGAGTGCTGGTGAACGGTGGGACCGCGCGGACGCGGTGGGCGGCGCCGATGTGCCGGACGTCACCCGACGTCGCGGCGGCCGGGCCGCGGCGGCGTCACTTCCGCCGCTTGTAGAACGGCAGCGTCACGATCTCGTACGGCTCATGGGTACCGCGAATGTCCACGCCGACGCCCTCGGTGCCCGGCGCCGCGTGCGCCGCGTCGACGTAGGCCATGGCGATCGGCTTGCCCAGGGTGGGCGACGGGGCACCGGAGGTGACCTCGCCGATCACCGCGCCGTCGGCCACCACGGGGTACCCGGCGCGCGGCACCCGCCGGCCCTCGGCGACCAGGCCCACCAGGACCCGCGGCGGCTTGGACGCGGCGCGCTCGGCGGCCGCGGCCAGCGCCTCGCGCCCCACGAAGTCGCCCTCCTTCTCGAACTTCACGACCCGGCCGAGGCCGGCGTCGAAGGGCGTGAGCTGCGCCGTCAGTTCGTTCCCGTACAGCGGCATGCCCGCCTCCAGGCGCAGCGTGTCCCGGCAGGACAGCCCGCACGGCACCAGCCCGGCGGCCTCCCCCGCCTCGGTCAGCGCCCGCCACAACTCCACCGCGTGCTCCGGCTTCACGAACAGCTCGAAACCGTCCTCGCCGGTGTAGCCGGTACGGGCGATCAGCGCGGGGACGCCGGCGACGGTGCCGGGCAGGCCCGCGTAGTACTTGAGGCCGGACAGGTCGGCGTCGGTGAGGGCGGCGAGGATGCCGGGGGACTCGGGGCCCTGGACGGCGAGCAGCGCGTAGGCGTCGCGGTCGTCGCGGACCTCCGCGTCGAAGCCGGCGGCGCGCTCGGTCAGCGCGTCCAGCACCACCTGCGCGTTGGAGGCGTTGGCGACGACCAGGTACTCGGTCTCGGCCAGCCGGTAGACGATCAGGTCGTCCAGGATGCCGCCGTCGGCCTGGCAGATCATGGTGTAGCGGGCGCGGCCCGCCCGCACGGCGCCGATGTTGCCGACGAGGGCGTGGTCCAGCAGGGCGGCGGCCTGCGGGCCGGTCACGGTGATCTCGCCCATGTGCGACAGGTCGAACAGGCCGGCCTTGGTGCGCACGGCGAGGTGCTCCTCGCGCTCGGAGCCGTAGCGGAGGGGCATGTCCCAGCCGGCGAAGTCGGTCATCGTCGCGCCGAGCGAGCGGTGCACGGCGTCCAGCGCCGTGTGGCGGAGCGGATGGGATGCGGAACTGCTCATCGGTCGGTCGTCTCCCAGGGGCAGCGGGGACCCCCGCGCGGGCTGATGCCGGGCGTGGGGGCGGGCGAGGTCTTCCTCCCCATCTGTCATCGGAACCTGAGAGGTTCGCCATGACCACCTGGGGCGGTTCTGGCTTGCACCTTGGGTGGAGCCTCCGCCGTCCCGGGGGACGCGGCGGCCCGCTTTTCAGATGTGCCTCGCCCGCGCGGTAACGGGGCCTGAGAGATTCAAGGGAGGGACTTGCTCCTTCGGCGCCCCAGCCCTACGGCTGGGAACTCTCCCGCGCGGATTCAAACGGCCGGTATGCAGTTGGCGCGCACATCATTGCATGCCCGCCCCCGATCACGGCAGACCGGATCCGTAACCGGTCTGTGGCGGTACGCGCACACAACCGCAAGACCTCGGCATTACCTTCTCTTTACGGTCGACGGGGACCACACCCACCTGGCCCAGGGGAGGACGATGACGGTGAACAGGACCACGGTGTACGCGACGGCGTCGGGCGCCGCGCTGCCCCGGCAGCCCGCACGCCCCTCCCGGGAGTCCCCGGCGGCCCCGGAGCGCTGCGGTGCGGGGGCCGGCCGTCCGCGTCCCGTCCTCCGCGACCTCCGACGGCGCCGCGGCCGCGGACCGCACTCCCTGCTGTTCGGCATCCGGGACCTGGTGGTGGTCACGGGCCTGCCCGGAAGCGGCAAGTCGACGCTGATGAGCCGGACCGCCCGCGGGGTCCGCATCGACTCCCAGGACACCCGCGAGCGGTGGGAGGCCCGTATGCCCGGGTTCCTGCCGTACGCCCTCTACCGCCCCCTGGTCCGCCTCGCGCACTACGCCGGGCTGCGACGCGCCCTGCGCACCGGCGAGGGCGTGATCGTGCACGACTGCGGCACCCAGCCCTGGGTGCGGCGCTGGCTGGCCCGTGCTGCCCGGCGCCGCGGCGGCACCCTGCACCTGCTGGTGCTCGACGTCGCCCCGGGCACCGCCCTGGCGGGCCAGCGCGAGCGCGGCCGCGACGTCTCCCGCTACGCCTTCCTCCGCCACCGCCGGGCGGCGGCCCGGCTGCTGCGCGCGGTGGAACGCGGCGAGGTGCCCGCCGGCTGCGACTCGGCGGTGCTGCTCGACCGGGAGTCGGCGGGCGCGGTCCGGCACATCGGGTTCGCCGGTTGAACGCGGTGAACGCGGTGAATGCGGTGATCGCGGCGAGCGGGCCGGGTGCGGACCCGTACCCGCTAGCCTGTGCAGCCACGACAGCGGTTCTCGGCAGGCGGTACAGACAGATGGACTTCCCGGCGGACCTTCCCGCGGACTTCCCGGAGCAGACCCACCCCCATCCCCACGGCGGATGGCCCGGCAACGAGTTGGAGGAGGTGCTGTCCGCCTCCCTCGGGGTCCCCTCGGCGGGGGCCCGCATCCTCGAGGTGCTCGGCCGCAGCCTCGTCTGGGTGCCCCTGCCCGGCGGCGGCGGACCCGACAGCGGCTCCCTGGACCTGCCCACCACCGAGCTCGACGGACAGGCGTACGTGCCCGTGTTCAGCTCCGAGGAGCAGTTCCGGCTGACCGCCGGCGCCCACCTGCCGTACACCGTCGCCCCCGCGGTCGAGTTCGCCCGCGGGCTGCCCGCGCAGGTCGGCATCGCGGTGAACCCGGGCGGCGTGGTCGGCGTTCCGCTGCCCCCGGAAGCGGTGGCCGAGCTGTGCCGGTCCGGCCTGACCCCGCTGGACGGGCCCGCGGGCGGGGGCCGGGTGCGGCTCTCGGAGCCGGACTGGCAGCACGATCCGGTCGACTTCCTCTCCGCGGCCTCGGCCGAGTTCGAGGCGACCGGTGCCGTGCGTACCGCCCGCCGCTGCCTGGCCGTCGTGGAGACGGACGAGCCGGTGCTGTTCATCGGCGTCGAACTCTCCTCCTGGGAGGACGATCTGCGGCAGGCACCCCTGGACGCCCTCGGCCGTGCCCTGGGCCGGGCGCCGGCGCCCTGGCCGGTCCACCTGGTCCTGCTGGAGGCGGCGCAGGACCCGGTGGCGGACTGGATGCGGGAACAGGTCCGGCCGTTCTACCGGCAGGACGCCCAGGGCGGTTTGTGACAGCGGCCCGGGGCCGTCCGCGCCGGAGGCGCCGGGCCGCCGCCGGGTGGCGGCCCGGCGCCGGCGCCCGGCGGCGGCCGGGCAGCCGGGCGGGGCCCCGCCCGCCCGCGGCGCTGCCGGATGGTCGGCCACCCGCGGTCCGTTCCGCCGGACACGCCCCGCCGGAAAGTCCCCGAGCCGTGGACGGCTCTCCCGGGGGTGCCGCTTAACCTGGTTACATGGCGCGGTCGAGACACCATACGAAGGGGCGGTAGAAACGTGAGCGCGAGCGGTACCGCCGCGGCCGGGCAGATCGAGCACATGCTGCACCAGGTCACCCCCGGACGCTATGACGCCTACGAGGCGCTGCTGCGCGCGCTCGCCGCCCCGTCCTCCGGCCAGGTCTGGATGCTCCTGTGGCACGGCCAGGCGGGCTCCCCGGACGCCCAGTACGGGAGCATGGAGGTCGAGGGGCACCGCTACGCACCGTGCGTGACCTCCGCCCAGGAGCTCTCCGCCAGCGGCTGGAACCGCTCGTACGAGGTCGTGGACGGCGTCGACGCCGCCCGGTCGCTCTACCCCGACCACTACGGTCTCTGGCTCAATCCGCACGCCCCCGGCGGCGGTGTCGGTGTGCCCTGGCCCGATCTGCGCAGGATCGCGACGGGCCTGGAGCGTCAGCCCGCCGGTCCGCTCCGGGTGACCGAGCCGGGCGTGGAGGTTCCGCAGTTCTACGCCCTGCTCGCGCAGAACGCCCACCGCACTCCGGCCGTCCGCTCGTTGCGCCGCGCCTGGGTGCAACCGGTGCTGGGTGCACCGTACCTGGCGATCGGCCTGGAGGTGTACGACACCTCGCCGCCCGCGGTGGACGCGGTGCGGGCGATGATGCAGCAGTCGATCGGTGCGGTGCCGGACGGGCTGCCGGTGTCCACGGTGGCGATGTCGGACGCGCACGATCCGGTCGTGATGTGGCTGCGGGCCAACGCCCGGCCGTTCTACGACCGCGAGGCCCACGCGGGGATTCCCGACCGGGCTCCGGCCGGCTCCGAGAGCGGCTATCCGCCGCCGGCGGCGGGGCCCTACTGACGGCTTTCCGGAACCGACGGCCACCGGGCCGGTCGGCGTGAGTCAGGGTGGCCGAGAGTCGATCTTCGCGCGTAGATGAGGGCAGAAAGCGACCCTCTGTCCTGTTTGGCGGAACTTGTCATCGTCCGACCCTCGTTACCCAACGTCCGGATAACGGAACCCCTCAGACAGCATCACGTTTACGCATCCTTTCACCTCCAAGTCTGGCAACAGATCGCCAAACCATTGAAGACTCCCGCAGCAGGGGCGTTTTCGCCCTTGTGTACGACGGACTGATTACGCCGCTACAGCGGCAAGTGCGGGCCGGCTACAGCCGGTTGAGAGGGGTCCCTGCCAGATGACGGCACCATTGCACGAGCCGACCGCGGAAGCGGGCCCGAGCGCGGCCGACGAAGCGACGGTTGACACCGCCGACGCGAAGGCCGTCCAGGGCCGCTCCCTGGGCCGGATCGCCTGGGAGCGCCTGAAGCGGGACAAGCTCGCCCTGACGGGCGGCGTCGTCGTGCTCGTCCTCATCGCGATATCCCTGCTCGCCCCGGTGATCGCGCACCTGGTCGGCCAGCAGCCGAACGCCTACCACGAGGACCTGATCGACCCGCTGTTCTCCACCCCCAAGGGCTCCCTGGGCGGCATGAGCGGCGACCACCTGCTCGGCGTGGAACCGGTCAACGGCCGCGACGTCTTCGCCCGCATCGTCTACGGCGCCCGGGTCTCGCTCCTCGTCGGCTTCATGTCGGCCGTGGTGGCGGTGGTGCTCGGCACCGTGCTCGGCGTCCTCGCCGGCTACTTCGGCGGCTGGCTCGACGCCCTGATCAGCCGGGTCATGGACGGCCTGCTGGCCTTCCCCCAGCTGCTGTTCATCATCGCCCTCGTCTCGGTCATGCCGGACGACCTGCTGGGCCTGAGCGGCACCGGAGTCCGCCTGTTCGTCATGATCCTGGTGATCGGCTTCTTCGGCTGGCCCTACATCGGCCGCGTGGTGCGCGGCCAGACGCTCTCCCTGCGCGAGCGCGAGTACGTCGAGGCGGCCCGCTCCCTGGGGGCGGGGCGGGTGTACATCCTGTTCAAGGAGCTGCTGCCCAACCTCGTCGCGCCCATCATCGTGTACACGACGATGATGATCCCGACCAACATCCTCACCGAGGCGGCACTCAGCTTCCTTGGCGTGGGCGTGAAGCCCCCCACGGCCTCGTGGGGGCACATGCTCTCCACCGCGGTGGACTACTACGACTCGGACCCGATGTTCATGATCGTCCCTGGCGTGGCCATCTTCATCACCGTGCTCTCCTTCAACCTCTTCGGCGACGGCGTCCGCGACGCCCTCGACCCGAAGGGTTCCCGCTGAACTGCCGTACCCCCAGGGCCCGCGCCGGCACGGGCCGCTCTCTACACGGAGGATCCGAGAACGTGACTACCCAACGCACCACAGGGCGCCGCAAGCAGGCCGCGGCCGCAGCTGCCGTGGTCGCGGCGCTGCTGAGCACGGCGGCGTGCGGCGGCGGCGGCAACGACGACAACAGCAGCGGCAAGGGCGGCGCCCCGGGCTTCAACGCCGCGAACAACAAGGTCGCCAACGCCTCGTCGAAGAAGGGCGGCGAGCTGAAGTTCGCCACCACCCAGGACGCCGACTTCTGGGACACCACCCGCGGCTACTACGGCTTCGCGTGGAACTTCATGCGCTACTACAGCCGCCAGCTGGTGACCTACAACACCGCGCCGGGCGCCAAGGGCACCGAGCTGGTCCCGGACCTGGCCACCGGCATGGCGAAGGTCTCCGACGACGGCAAGACCTACACGTACACCCTGCGCGACGGGATCACGTGGCAGGACGGCAAGCCGATCACGTCCAAGGACATCAAGTACGGCATCGAGCGCCAGTGGGCGCAGGACGTCCTGTCCGGCGGCCCGGTCTACGTCAAGGACACCCTGGACCCGGACGGCAAGTACCCGGGCCCGTACAAGGACAAGGACCCCAACCACCTGGGTCTGACGGCGATCGACACGCCTGACGACAAGACGATCGTCTTCCACCTGCCGCAGGCCAACAGCGACTTCGAGCAGATGCTCGCGATGCCGTCGTCCTCCCCGGTGCGCCAGGACAAGGACACCAAGTCCAAGTACACGCTGAACCCCTTCTCCAGCGGCCCGTACAAGTTCGAGTCCTACACGCCGAACAAGAAGCTGACCCTGGTCCGCAACGACCAGTGGAAGAAGTCCTCGGACCCGGTCCGCAAGGCGCTGCCGGACAAGATCTCCATCTCGTACTTCACCAACGCCAACGACATGGACCAGCGCCTGCTCAACGGCGACTACGACCTGGACATCGGCCAGACCGGCCTGTCGCCGCAGGCCCGCCAGCAGGCCCTGAAGAAGTACAAGGGCAACCTGGACAACCCGGTCTCCGGCTACCTCCGCTACGCGGTCTTCCCGCAGAGCGTGAAGCCGTTCGACAACATCCACTGCCGCAAGGCCGTGGAGTACGGCGCCGACCACGTCTCCCTGCAGACCGCGCGCGGCGGCCCCATGGCCGGCGGTGAGATCGGCACCAACATGCTGCCGCCGTCGATCCCGGGCGGCGAGGGCCAGAAGTACGACCCGTACGGCATGGCCGGCGCGAACAAGAACGGCAATGTCGCCAAGGCCAAGGAAGAGCTGAAGGCCTGCGGCAAGCCGAACGGCTTCAAGACCACCATCGCGGTCCGCAACAACAAGCAGGTCGAGGTGGCCACCGCGCAGTCCCTGCAGGCCTCGCTGAAGAAGATCGGCATCGACGCCGAGATCGACCAGTACGACGGCTCGCAGACCTCCGGCATCATCGGCAGCCCCTCCAACGTGGAGAAGAAGGGCTACGGCATCATCATCATGGGCTGGGGTCCGGACTTCCCGACCGTCCAGGGCTTCGGTCTGCCGCTGTGGGACAGCAAGTACATCCTGCAGAGCGGTAACAACAACTACGCCCTGATCAAGGACAAGTCCATCGACGGGCTGTTCGACTCCTACGTCAAGGAGCTGGACAACTCGAAGAAGACCGAGATCGCCACGGAGATCAACCACAAGGTCATGGAGGGCGCGTACTACCTGCCCTTCACCTTCGAGAAGTTCATCAACTGGCGCTCCACCCGTCTGACCAACGCCTACACGTCCGACGCGTACAACGGCATGGTCGACTTCGTCAACCTGGGCGTGAAGTAATCCCGTCCGGCGCACCCGCCATACGGCTCGAAAGGCAGGTGAAGGCCGGGGCAGCGTGACCGCGGGCCACCGGAAGACCTCCGGTGGCCCCGGTCCGCGGCCGGGCCGAGAGCAGTGCTCGCTTACCTCATCAGGCGGCTCATCGCCGCCGCAGTGTTGCTGGTGGCCATCGTCGTGGTGGTCTTCGGCATCTTCTTCCTCATCCCCAAGTGGGCCGGGGTCGACATCGCGTCGAACTTCGTCGGCAAGCAGGCCGACCCCGCGGCCCTCGAGGCGGTCCGGGAGAAGCTGGGACTGGGCGATCCGATCTTCGTCCAGGTCTGGGAGTTCTTCAAAGGCATCTTCGTCGGCCGCACCTACGCGTCCGGCGGCGACGTGACGCACTGCGCCGCGCCGTGCTTCGGATACTCCTTCCGCAGCGAGCAGGCCGTCTGGCCGGTGCTCACCGACCGCTTCCCGGTGACCCTGGGACTCGCGCTCGGTGCCGCCGTGCTGTGGCTGCTGTTCGGTGTCGCGGCGGGCGTGCTCTCCGCCCTGAAGCGCGGCTCGCTGTGGGACCGGGCCTCGATGGTCGTCGCCCTCAGCGGCGTCTCGCTCCCGATCTACTTCACCGGCCTGCTGTCGCTGGCGGTGTTCTACTACGGCCTCGGCTGGATCGACGCCACGTACACACCACTCGCGGACGGGTTCGGCAGTTGGTTCCAGAGCATGCTGCTGCCCTGGATCACCCTCGCCTTCCTCTACGCCGCGATGTACGCCCGGATCACCCGCGCCACCATGCTGGAGATCATGGGTGAGGACTACATCCGCACCGCCCGCGCCAAGGGTCTGCGGGAGCCGGTCGTCATCGGCAAGCACGCCATGCGCTCCACCATGACGCCGATCCTCACCATGCTCGGCATCGACCTCGGCGCCCTCATCGGCGGCGCGATCCTCACCGAGTCCACCTTCAGCCTGCCCGGCCTCGGCCAGGCCGTGCTGCAGGCGATCCGCAACCATGACCTGCCCATCATCCTGGGCGTCACGATGATCACCTCGCTCGCGGTGATCATTGCCAACCTCGTGGTGGACATCCTGTACGCCGTGATCGACCCCCGAGTGAGGCTCGCATGACCGACCTCAGCAAGACCGGAGCGGCCGTGGGAGAGCCCACCGCAGCCTCGCCGACCCCGAACGCCTTCCTGGAAGTGCGGGACCTGAAGGTCCACTTCCCGACCGACGACGGACTGGTCAAGTCCGTCGACGGGCTCAGCTTCCAGCTGGAGAAGGGCAAGACCCTCGGTATCGTCGGCGAGTCGGGATCCGGCAAGTCGGTGACCTCGCTCGGCATCATGGGCCTGCACACCGCCGGCCAGTACGGCAAGCGCAAGGCGCAGATATCCGGCGAGATCTGGCTGAACGGCACCGAACTGCTGTCGGCCGACCCGGACCAGGTCCGCAGGCTGCGCGGCCGCGAGATGGCGATGATCTTCCAGGACCCGCTGTCCGCGCTGCACCCGTACTACACGATCGGCCACCAGATCGTGGAGGCCTACCGGGTCCACCACGACGTCGACAAGAAGACCGCCCGCAGGCGGGCGATCGAGATGCTCGACCGGGTCGGCATCCCCCAGCCCGACAAGCGGGTGGACAGCTACCCGCACGAGTTCTCCGGCGGTATGCGGCAGCGCGCCATGATCGCGATGTCGCTGGTCAACAACCCCGAACTGCTCATCGCGGACGAGCCGACCACCGCCCTGGACGTCACCGTCCAGGCGCAGATCCTCGACCTCATCCGCGACCTGCAGCAGGAGTTCGGCTCCGCGGTCATCATCATCACCCACGACCTCGGCGTCGTCGCCGAACTCGCCGACGACCTGCTGGTGATGTACGGCGGTCGCTGCGTCGAGCGCGGCCCCGCCGAGAAGGTGTTCTACGAGCCCCGGCACCCCTACACCTGGGGACTGCTCGGCTCGATGCCGCGCCTGGACCGGGACCAGCAGGACCGGCTCACCCCGGTCAAGGGCTCCCCGCCCTCGCTGATCAACATCCCGTCCGGCTGCGCCTTCCACCCGCGTTGCCCGTACGCCGACATCCCCAAGGACGACGTCACCCGCACGGTCCGCCCCGAGCTGACCGAGATCGGCAGCAAGCACTGGGCGGCATGCCACCTGAGCAGGGAGCAGCGGGAGCGTATCTGGACCGAAGAGATTGCGCCGAAGCTGTGAGCGAGAACTCCAAGGACACGGCTGTGACCACGCCCGCGAAGAGCGAGGGCGCCGCACCCGGCCAGGACGCCGACCGTGACGTCCTGCTGAAGGTGACGGGGCTGCAGAAGCACTTCCCGATCAAGAAGGGCCTGCTCCAGCGGCAGGTCGGCGCGGTGCACGCGGTCGACGGCATCGACTTCGAGGTCCGCCGGGGCGAGACCCTGGGCGTCGTGGGCGAGTCGGGCTGCGGCAAGTCGACGATGGGCCGGCTGATCACCCGGCTGCTGGAACCGACCGCCGGAAACGTCGAGTTCGAGGGCAAGGACATCACGCACCTCGGCGTGGGCGGCATGCGCCCGCTGCGCCGCGACGTGCAGATGATCTTCCAGGACCCGTACTCCTCGCTGAACCCGCGCCACACGATCGGCACGATCGTCGGCGCCCCCTTCAGGCTGCAGGGCGTCGAGCCCGAGGGCGGCATCAAGAAGGAGGTCCAGCGGCTGCTGTCGGTGGTCGGCCTCAACCCCGAGCACTACAACCGCTACCCGCACGAGTTCTCCGGCGGCCAGCGCCAGCGCATCGGTATCGCCCGCGCGCTCGCGCTCAAGCCGAAGCTGGTGGTCGCGGACGAGCCGGTCTCCGCGCTGGACGTGTCGATCCAGGCCCAGGTGGTGAACCTGCTGGACGACCTCCAGGAGGAGCTCGGGCTGACGTACGTGATCATCGCGCACGACCTGTCGGTCGTCCGGCACGTCTCGGACCGGATCGCGGTGATGTACCTGGGCAAGATCGTGGAGATGGCCGACCGCGAGCAGCTCTACAAGTCGCCGACGCACCCGTACACCAAGGCCCTGCTGTCCGCGGTGCCGATCCCGGACCCGAAGCGCCGGAACACCAAGAGCGAACGCATCCTGCTCCAGGGGGACGTGCCCTCGCCCATCTCCCCGCCGAGCGGCTGCCGCTTCCACACCCGGTGCTGGAAGGCCACGGAGATCTGCCGGACGACCGAGCCGCCGCTCCTCGAGCTGCGTCCCGGCCAGCAGACGGCCTGCCACCACCCGGAGAACTTCGAGGACCAGCAGCCGCAGGACACCGTCCTGCTGACCGCGGCCGAGAAGAAGGAGGCGCCCGCGCCGGACGCGCCCGTCGAGGAGAAAGCCGGCGAGTCGCCGGAGGCGCCCGCCGAGGAGAACGAGGGCGAGTAGCCCCCGCATGTCCCGCGAACCCCCGCCCCGCCCGGATGACGGCGCGGCGGGGTTCGGCGTCGGGCCGGTGGTCTGCCGGAGACCGCTTACGGGACGGACCCTTGTGCCCCCGTCGTCGTCAGGTCCTGTTTCAGCGGAGCCAACAGGGGCGACAGGTCTTCGAGCTCCTCCAGGTTCCACAGGTCGGTGAGGATTTCGCCCCGGTCCGTCGACGACGCCACACGGTCGAGGTTCCCACGCAGTTTCGCCGAGACCTCGTCATCGGACAGCGGGTCGTGCGGGTCGCCCCGTGAGAAGTCGCGCTCCCGGCACGCGACTTCCCCGCCCCGGAGCGTCACGGATATACGGCACGGTGTCGCCGGAGGGAACTTCCGAGTCATCGCCGGACCCTCCCTCACCTCGATCCTTCGACGCCCCAGACGGCGCTGCCCGACCCGGCCCCCGGTCCCATGGTCATGCGGCGGAATTCGTTCAGGAGTTCCCGGTCCGCCGTCGAGGCGCAGATTCCCGCGTAGGAGTCGATGACGCTGCGCTTGATCGTATGGAGGTCCTCTTCGCCGAGGTGTCTGTCGGCGAGTCGCTGCGTGTACCGTGCCAGCTCGCTCTCCAAGTCCGCCATGTCATGTTTTTAGTGACCTTCCGTTGAAGTCGAACCCAGTGGCCGACGGCCGGGTCCGCTGTTGCGGTCGCGTTTTGCCGCAGTTGCCGACAGGCCCTGACCGTCTGTGTGTCAATCGCCGTCGGATATGTGCGAGGCGGCTTCGGCGGGTCAATTTCCGGGGTTTTGCGAAAAGGCCGGCGCGTGGGCTTCGCCGCTCGCCTGCTGAGCTTGAACGAGTGATGTCGGGGTCGTCCGCCTGACACGAGCCGGTCGGCTTCGGTGGCCGTGATGCTGTGAGGTACGCGCAAGGTGGAAGGCCGCGGACCAGCCCGTCGACCGGTGGACGGAGGGTGTCTCAGGCGCGCCCGATCCACTCCCGGTCCAGGCGGTCGGTCAGGCCGGCGGCGGCAAAGGCGGCCTCCAGCTCCTTGCGGCCCTCGGTGAAGTGGGCCCAGCTGTCGTGGTGGGCGGGGACAACGCGGCGGGCACCGAGGATCCGGGCGGCCTCGGCGGCCTGTGCGCTGTCCAGGACGATCGGCAGGCCGTCGAAGAGCATGGGGAAACGGGGTGCTCCGGCGAACAGCACCGCGGTGTCCACCGGGCCGAAGCGCTCGGCGATCTCCTTGACCACGTCGAGCGAGGCGTTGTCGCCGCTGACGTAGACCGTGGGCAGTCCCTCGCCCGTCAGGACGAAGCCGACGACTTGGCCGCAGAACGGCTCGACCTCCTCGCGGGACCCGGGGCCGTGGACGGCGGGCGCGCCGGTGACGGTGACGGTGCCGCCGCCCGGTCGCTCCAGGTCGATCGACTCCCAGTCGGCGAGGCCCCTGGCCTTCGCCCCGAGGCGCTCGCCGCCGCCGGGGGTGGTGAGGGTGAGGGGGACGTCGGCGAGCATCGCGCGGCCGGAGGTGTCGAGGTTGTCGGGGTGCTCGTCGTGCGAGAGCAGGACCACGTCGACGGGGCCGACCTCGGCGGGCGTGATGGCGGAGTCGGCGGTCTTGGTCAGGGTCGGGGCGCCGGGGGTGGCGTAGTCGCGGGGGCCGTCGAACGTCGGGTCGGTCAGAAAGCGCAGGCCGCCGTACTCGAACAGGGCGGTCGGGCCGCCGAAGACGCGGACCGGGAACTGCAGGGCGTCGTGCTGGGACATGACGTCTCCTCGTTTCTCACGCATACCAAGCATTTTTTCCGTGACTTCAACCATAGGGAGGTCTCACGGAAAAATGCAAGCGCTACCATGAGTGGCATGGATGAGGCCCTGCCCGACCCCGTCGCGAAGACCGTCCTGCCGCCGGCCCCGGGTGCCGAGCGCTACCGCTCCCTGGACTTCGCCGACACCGCCGCGACCCTGCCGGCAGGTCAGGGCTACGACCTGCTGGCCGCACCCGAGTGCGCCGTGCGCTGGCTCATCGCGCACCACCTGACCACCCCGGACGTGCAGCTGTACGAGGTGTGCGCCCAGCGGATGCGCACCCTGCGCGGACACGTCCGGGCCCTGTTCGCCGCACGCGTCGACGGCACCACCCCGCCCGAGGAATCCCTGCGCGCGGTGAACGAGGCCCTGGTCTCGGTACCCATCGCACCCCTGCTCGCCTGGGACGGCGCCCAAGGGCTGCGCCGTATGCAGGCCCACCCCACCGACCAGGCCGTCAACCACGCCCTCGCGACCCTGGCAGCCGACGCCGCCGACCTGCTCACCGGCCCGGACGCCGACCTCCTGGCAGCCTGCGGCTCCGCTCCCTGCGACCGATTCCTCCTGCGCACACACGGTCGGCGCCACTGGTGCTCCACCCGCTGCGGAGACCGGGCCCGCGCCGCCCGCGCCTACGCCCGCCGCAGCGGCGCCGCGAGCTGAAGCTGCATCATCACGCGAAGCAGTTGCCGACGAGCCCATCCGACGGCCCTCCTCTGCGGGCGAGGTGGGGACGACACCCTCCCCCCGCACCCGAATCGGCGAAACCCCGGCTCGGCCGTCCCCGGAAGGGATCCGCGCCTGTCGGCGTTCGGTCGGGAGGGGCGCGCCGCCGGGCGAGAATGGTCGGGTGTACGACCAACTGTTCAACCCGTCCGTCCAGCACACGCTCGACCTGATCGGCATCTTCGTCTTCGCCATCTCCGGCGCGCTGCTGGCGGTCCGGAAGAACTTCGACGTGTTCGGCATCGCCGTCCTCGCCGAGGTGACCGCGCTGGGTGGCGGGCTCTTCCGCGACCTCGTCATCGGGGCCGTGCCGCCGGCCGCCTTCACCGACCTGGGGTACTTCGTCACGCCGCTGTTCGCGGCCGTGCTGGTGTTCTTCCTGCATCCCCACGTGGAGCGCATCCAGGTCGGCGTCAACGTCTTCGACGCAGCCGGACTGGGCATGTTCTGCGTCGCCGGGACGACCAAGGCGTACGACTACGGGCTCAGCCTCACCTCGTCGGCGACCCTGGGCCTGGCCACCGCGGTCGGGGGCGGTGTGCTGCGCGACGTGCTGGCCAACGAGGTGCCCTCGCTGCTGCGCTGGGACCGCGACCTGTACGCGGTCCCCGCCATCGTGGGTGCCGCCATGGTCGCCGTCTTCATCCGCTACGACCTGCTGACCCCGCTGGCCACCGCTCTGGCCGCGGTGACCGCCTTCTCGCTGCGCCTGCTGGCGATGCGCTTCCACTGGCGGGCTCCCCGGGCGTGGAACCGGCGCTCCACGGTGCGGGAGGAGTGAGCGCGCGTCCCCGACCCTACGACCGATCAAAGCTACCGCTTAGTATTTTTCCGTTGTACCGTTCGGTCATGCCAGAAGCAGCTTCCGCGGCGGCCCCGCGCGCCGCCATCGGCCACAGCGAGTTCGACCGGGACACCGCCCTCACCCGCCGCGCCCCGGACGTCTACGACATCGACCTCTCGGCCGGCTGGACGATCATCAGTGCCGTCAACGGCGGCTATCTGCTGGCCGTACTCGGCCGCGCCCTCGCGGACGCCCTGCCGCACTCCGACCCCTTCACCGTCTCCGCGCACTACCTGACCGCGTCCCAGCCCGGCCCGGCCGTCGTCCGCACCGACGTCGTCCGCACCGGCCGCACCCTGTCCACCGGTCAGGCCTCGCTGTTCCAGTACGACGAGGACGGCGCCGAGGTGGAGCGGATCCGCGTCCTCGCCTCCTACGGCGATCTGGCCGCGCTGCCGGACGACGTCCGCACCACGGCCGAGCCGCCCGCGCTGCCGCCGATCGAGCAGTGCTTCGGACCCGCGGACGGTCCGGCGCCGCTGCCCGGCAGCTCCGCCATCACCGAGCGCCTGATGCTCAAGCTCGACCCGGCCACCCTCGGCTGGGCGCTCGGTCAGCCCTCGGGCAACGGCGAGATGCGGGCCTGGTTCGGTCTGGCCGACGGCCGCGACGCCGACCCGCTGTCCCTCCTGCTCGCGGTGGACGCCCTGCCCCCCACCGCCTTCGAACTGGGCCTGTCCGGCTGGGTGCCGACCGTGGAGCTGACGGTCCACATCCGCTGCCGCCCCGCCCCGGGCCCGCTGCGCGTGGCCGTCACCACCCGCAACCTGGCCGGCGGCTTCCTGGAGGAGGACGCCGAGGTGTGGGACGAGGCGGGCCGCCTGGTGGCGCAGTCCCGCCAGCTCGCCCGGGTCAGGCTCGGCTGAACGGCCGGCGGCCCGGCCGGGCCGCCGACCTTCCCTGGGGGCCGCGGTCAGGCGTGCCGCGCTCGGTGCGTGGCACGGCCGGTGCGTGGCGCGGCTCTCCCGGTCCGCGCTCGGTGCGGGCCGTTCCCGACCGGTGCTGACCGGTCAGACCCGATCGGCCCGGGCCTGACCGGTCCGGGCGCCGCCCAGGCCGCCCGGCCGTCCTCCGCCCGTTCGGCCCGTCCCGGTCGCCTGTGCCGGCCCGGCCCTCCTCCCCGCCCGGCATGCCCGCCCCGCCCGGCATGCCCGCCGCGCCCGGCATGCCCGCCGCGCCCGGTCGGCCCGGGGTCGGCCCGGTGTCCCGCCCCGCCGCCCGGCCGCCCTGAAACCCCCGCGCCGTCCCGGTCAGTCGTGCCAGTGGAGGCGTCCGATGCTGATCAGGCGCATCTGCCGGCGTGCCATCCGGGCGATCCGCTCCCGCTCCGCCTCGGAGCCGTCGAGCGCCTCCAGGAACAGCGAGGCGGTGATCAGCATCTGGTCGACGTACAGGTGGGCGAGCATCAGCAGATCGTCGTCGTTCCAGCCCGCGGACACCGGGTCCGCGGCCAGTTCGTCCTTCACCTCGTCGGCGAACCGCGTCAACTGGTCGTGGATGGCCTGCCGTACCGGCTGCACCCCGCCGTTGCGCTCCCGGGCGATGAAGCGGACGTGTGCGGGGTAAGTGCGCACATGGCGGGCGATCAGGTCCACGGTGCGCGCGATGCGCTCCTCGCTGTCGCCCGCCGTGGACACCGTCGTCCGGATCATCGGGTGCAGACTGCCCAGCGCCTCCTCGACCAGCGCCACGCCCAGGTCCGCCGTGGAGCGGAAGTGCCGGTAGAAGGCGGTCGGCGCCACGCCGACCTCGCGGGTGACCTCGCGCAGGCCCAGGCTGCTCAGGCTCTGCTCGGCCAGCAGGCCCAGCGCCGCGTCCAGCAGCGCCTGCCGGGTCTTCTGCTTCCGGGCCTGCCGGACGCCGAGAGTGTGACTCATACCATGCAGTTAACAACTGTTCTCTGGAATTGGAAAGCCGGGCCGCGCGCTAGACTGAAGTCAGTGAACAAGTGTTACTACAACCGTTCACCGAAACTTCACGAGAGCACTTCGGAGGGGATCTCGTCTCATGCTGTTCCTCGTCGCCGCACTCCTGCTGCTCGGCGTGGTCATGGGCACCGTGGCCCACGCGCCGCTGAGCTTCACGGTGGCCACCGCCGTCGCCGTCGCCGCCTGGCTGGCCGTCTTCGGCCTCCGCGAGCGGCGCGCCCGCCGCCGCCGCACCTCCACCCACTGACGCCGCACGGACCCACCGCGGTGACCACCCAGCCCGAAACTCCGTCCGACCGTCGGGAGCCGACCACCATGCACCTCACCGCACCGGCCACACCGAGCACCGGTACCCGCGACGCCGACGGCATGGCCGTCGCGTCCTTCATCCTGGGCCTGCTGGGCCTGCTCGTCCTCAACCTCTTCCTCGGGCCCATCGCCATCGCGCTGGCCGGCACCGCGCTGTGGCGCGGGACCCGCCGCCCCGCCCGCGCCTACCTGGGCCTGGGCCTCGGCGTCGCCGACCTGGTCCTGCTGCTGGTCTTCATGCAGGTGGACAACACCGTGTCCTGGAGCTTCTAGGGGGCCGCCGCCCCGCGGACTCCGGCCCGGGGGCCGCCCGGAGCGCCCCGTAGAATCGGCGTCACCATGGCTTACCTCGACCACGCCGCGACCACCACGATGCTCCCGGAGGCGGCGCAGGCCCTGACCGCCCAGCTGGGGGTCACCGGCAACGCCTCCTCACTCCACGCGGCGGGCCGCCGCGCCAGGCGCACCGTCGAGGAGGCCCGCGAGGCCCTCGCGGAAGCGCTCGGCGCCCGCCCCAGCGAAGTGGTCCTCACCTCCGGCGGTACCGAGGCGGACAACCTCGCCGTCAAGGGCCTGTACTGGTCGCGCCGCGACGCCGACCCGGCCCGCACCCGGGTCCTCGCGAGCCCCGTCGAGCACCACGCCGTCCTGGACGCCGTCGACTGGCTCGGCGAGCACGAGGGCGCCACCGTCGAGTACCTCCCCGTCGACGGCCACGGCCGCGTCCACCCCGAGGCCCTGCGCGAGGCCATCGCCCGCAACCCGGACGACGTCGCCCTGGCCACCGTGATGTGGGCGAACAACGAGATCGGCACCGTGATGCCGGTCCGCGAACTCGCCGACACCGCCGCCGAGTACGGCATCCCGCTGCACGCCGACGCGGTGCAGGCCTTCGGACAGCTCCCGGTCGACTTCGCCGCCTCCGGCCTCGCCGCCATGACGGTGTCCGGACACAAGATCGGCGGGCCGTACGGCATCGGCGCCCTCGTCCTCGGCCGCGAGCAGAGCCCCGTACCCGTGCTGCACGGCGGCGGGCAGGAGCGCCATGTCCGCTCCGGCACCCTGGACGTCCCGGCCGTCGCCTCCTTCGCGGTCGCCGGCCGGATCGCCGCCGAGCGGCGCGAGGACTTCGCCCGGGAGATCGGCGCCCTGCGCGACCGGCTGGTCGCCGCCGTCCGCGCGGCCGTGCCGGACGCCCTCCTCGGCGGCGACCCCTCGCCCGAGGGACGCCTCCCGGCCAACGCCCACTTCACCTTCCCCGGGTGCGAGGGCGACTCCCTGCTCCTGCTGCTGGACGCCCAGGGCATCGCCTGCTCCACCGGATCCGCCTGCACCGCCGGCATCGCCCAGCCCAGCCACGTCCTGCTGGCCACCGGCACCGATCCGCAACTGGCCCGCGGCACCCTGCGGTTCTCCCTCGGCCACACCTCCACCGAGGCCGACGTGGCGGCCGTGGCGGAGGCCATCGGCCCCGCGGTGCAGCGGGCGCGGGCGGCCGGACTGAGCTGAGGCCGGCCCTCGGGACCGCCGCCCCGCTCCGGCGCCCGGCCCAGCCCCCGGAGGCCCGGAGGGCCCCGGACGCCGGAGCGACGTCGCCGCTCCCCGCCCCGGCCGCCGGTCCCGGCCCGCGGCCGTTCGCCCGCGAGTGCCGTCGGCGGTGTCCTGCGGCCGCGGCCGCCCGCCCGGTGCCGTCAGCGCGGTGTCGGAGCCGGGCTCCGGCTCGCGCCGGTCTCCGCGTGGGCGCCCCGTACCAGGCGCAGATACCGGTCCCAGTCCCAGTACCGACCCGGATCGGTGTGGTCGGCCCCCGGCACCTCGGAGTGGCCGATGAGGTGCTCCCGGTCCACGGGGATGCGGTAGCGCCGGCAGACCGCCGCCGCCAGCCGCGCGGAGGCCGCGTACAGGGCGTCGGTGAAGTCCTCGGGCCGGTCCACGAAGCCCTCGTGCTCGATACCGACGCTGCGCTCGTTGTACTCCCGGTTGCCCGCGTGGAAGGCCACGTCCAGCTCCCGGACCAACTGGGTGACCCGCCCGTCCCCACGGACGATGTAGTGGGCCGCGGCCCGGTGGCCGGGGTCCCGGAACGCGGCGACCGCGCTGCCGTAGTCGCCCTGGGTGACATGCACGACCACCCGGTCCACCGCGTAGTCGCGGGGCCGGTCGGCCCACCGGAAGTTCGCCGGCGACGCAGCCACCCAGCGGGCCCCCGCGAAGTCCACCGCGCCCGCCACCCGCGGCCGCCGCGGCCCGGAGGGCCGCTCCCACGGCAGACGGCCGCCCCTCGCGACCAGCCCCACCGCCCCCGCGGCCACCGCACCGCCGAGCAGCAGATCACGCCGCCGGACCCGCCGTCCCCCGTCCCCGCCCGATTCCCCCACGTGTACGTGAACGCAAACCCGTGGGTTCCGGTTCCCGTCCCCCCGTACCCTGGAAGGGCTATGACTGACACCCCGCAGCGCTCCCGTCCCCTCCGCGTCCTCGCCGCCATGTCCGGCGGGGTGGACTCCGCCGTCGCCGCCGCCCGCGCCGCCGAGGCGGGCCACGACGTCACCGGCGTGCACCTCGCGCTCTCCGCGAACCCCCAGTCGTTCCGCACCGGCGCGCGGGGCTGCTGCACCATCGAGGACTCCCGTGACGCCCGCCGCGCCGCGGACGTCATCGGCATCCCGTTCTACGTCTGGGACCTGGCCGAGCGCTTCCGCGAGGACGTGGTGGAGGACTTCGTCGCCGAGTACGAGGCCGGCCGCACCCCCAACCCGTGCCTGCGCTGCAACGAGAAGATCAAGTTCGCCGCCCTGCTGGACAAGGCCCTCGCCCTCGGCTTCGACGCCGTCTGCACCGGCCACTACGCCAAGGTGGTGACGCAGCCGGACGGCAGCCGCGAACTGCACCGCGCCTCCGACATGGCCAAGGACCAGTCGTACGTCCTCGGGGTCCTGGACGGCCGGCAGCTCGCCCACGCGATGTTCCCGCTCGGCGACACCGTCACCACCAAGGACGAGATCCGCGCGGAGGCGGAGCGCCGGGGCCTGTCCGTGGCGAAGAAGCCCGACTCGCACGACATCTGCTTCATCGCCGACGGCGACACCCGGGGGTTCCTCGACGCACGGCTCGGCACGGCGGAGGGCGACATCGTCGACGAGACCGGCGCCCGGGTCGGCACCCACCAGGGCGCCCACGGCTTCACCATCGGCCAGCGCAAGGGACTGCGTCTCGGCACACCGGCCCCCGACGGGAAGCCGCGGTACGTCCTCGACATCTCCCCGGTGACCAACACGGTCACCGTCGGTCCGGCCGCCTCCCTCGACGTCAGCGCCCTCACCGCGATCAGGCCCCGCTGGTGCGGCGCCGCCCCCGCGGGGCCCGCCGCCTACACCGCCCAGCTGCGCGCCCACGGCGGCGAGACCGGGGTGACCGCCGAACCCGTCGACGGCGGACTGCGGGTCGCCTTCGCCGAGCCGGTCCGCGGGGTCGCACCCGGCCAGGCGATCGTGCTCTACGACGGCACCCGCGTGGTGGGCTCGGCGACCATCGCCTCGACGGACCGGGCGGCGGCCGGGGCGGCCTGAACCCGGCCGCCCGCCGCGGGCAGCCCCGGGCCCCTCGCGATCGGCCGGTCGGGACTCCGGGGTCGGGACTTCGGGTCCGGGACTTCGGGTCCGGGACTCCGGGGTCGGGACTCCCGGGTCGGGGCTCCCTGGTTCAACCCTCCAGGTACTCCGTCAGGATCGGCGCCAGCACGTCCGGGTCCACCATGTGCGTCTGGCCCGGAAGGACCCGGCAGCTGCCCTGCGGCACCGCGTCCGCGACCGCCTCGCCCGCCTCCCGCAGCCAGGCCGGGCTCGCCCCGCCGACCAGCGACAGCACCGGCACGGCGACCGCGGCCAGCCGCTCGCGGGGCAGCCTGCCGTCCCCCATCACCGCGTCGTCGTACGCCAGACTCGGCGCGACGGCCTCCATACCGGCCCACATCGGGGCCTGGCGGGCGCCCCGGATCATGTCCTCGCCCAGGCCGGTCAGACGCAGGAACAGCTCCACCGCGTCCCCGCGCCGGCCCTCCGCGAGCGCCCGGCGCAGGTTCCGCGAGTAGGCGTCCTGCTGCTCGACACCGCCCTCCCGGCGGTCGGCGAACGGAACCTCGTACACGGCCACCTGACGGGCAGGCAGCCCGCTCGCCGCCGCCTCCAGCGCCAGAGCGCCGCCCGAGGAGACGCCGAACAGCGTCGCCCGGCCGCCCACCGCCTCGATCAGCGCGGCCAGGTCCTCGACCTCGCGCGCCACCGCGTACGGTGCCGTGTCTCCGCTCCCGCCCCGGCCCCGGCGGTCGTACACCACGGCCGTGCAGCGCCCGGCGAGCCGCTGCGCCAGGGGCGCCATGGTGCCCGCGGTGGACATCGCTCCGCTCACCAGGATCACCGCGGGCCCCTGGCCGGTCACTTCGTACGCGAGGGACGTGCCGTCCCGTGAAGTCGTCTTCTTGCCCATGCCCGAGGAGACTGCCCTACCGCGGTGGACTCACCGGGCACGACACGTCGACTCGGTCAAGACGCGTCGACGTGGTAGAAGCAGAGGCGGTCCCTGATCTGCGCGACGTCCGCCTTCGGGTCGGGGTAGGCCCACACCAGGTCCGGGGCGTCCGGCAGCGACCAGTAGGACGCCGTGCCCTTGAACGGGCAGTACGTGTGCGTGTCCGACGGGGTCAGCAGGTCCGTCCGCACGTCCTCGGCGGGGAGGTAGTACCGCGGGGGACAGCCCGTCTCCCGCAGCACCAGGGCCCGGTCGCTGTCCGCCAGCACCAGGCCCTCGTGCACCACGCGCACATGCCGGCCGGACTGCTCGATGGTGATCGTGTGTCCATCTGTCATACCCCGGACAGCGTTCGCGGGGCCCGCGTTCTTCCCGAGTACGGGGACCGGCCGGCGCCGAGCCGAGTCCCCCTCGGCCGCCGGTCCTGCCGCCCGCTCCGGCGGCCCGTCTCGGCCGCCCGCCCCGCCGCACGCACGCCGCAGCCGGGGGTCCGCGCCGCGGGCCGCCCTTCCGCGCGGGCCGCGGAACCGTCCGAGCGGCCCTGGTGCGACCATGGCGGGCATGGCAACACATGTGATCACCGGGGCCGGATCCGGCATCGGCGCGGCCGTCGCCCGCCGCCTGCACGCGCGCGGCGACGAACTGGTGCTGCACGCGCGCGACGCGGGCCGCGCCAGGGAACTGGCCGCGACGTACCCCGGGGCGCGGACACTCGTCGGCGACCTCGCCGAACCGGACCGGCTCTCCTGGGCGTTCTCCCACCAGACGCTGCCCGACCGGGTGGACTCCCTGCTGCACATCGCGGGCGTCGTGGACCTGGGCCGGGTCGGCGAACTGACCCCCAGGACCTGGCACCACCAGCTCGACGTCAACCTGATCGCGCCGGCCGAGCTGACCCGGCTGCTGCTGCCCCAGCTCCGCCTCGCCCGCGGGCACGTGCTGTTCGTCAACTCCGGTGCGGGCCTGAACGCGCACGCCGAGTGGTCCGCCTACGCGGCCTCCAAGCACGGCCTGAAGGCCCTCGCCGACTCGCTGCGCCAGGAGGAGCACGCGGCCGGCGTCCGGGTCACCACCGTCTACCCGGGCCGTACCGCGAGCCCGATGCAGGCCAAGGTCCACCAGCAGGAGGGCAAGGAGTACGACCCCGCGCGGTGGATCGACCCCGAGTCGGTCGCCACCACCCTGCTGATGGCACTCGACCTGCCGCCGGACGCCGAGGTCAACGACCTCACGGTGCGGCCGGGCCGGTGAGACGCCCGGCCCGCGTTCCGTAGGCTTCCCGGGTGAGTGAAAACAGCCAGTCCAGCTTCGGCCCCGCCACCGGAGTCGGCTCCATGCCCGGCACCGACGCCAGGGAGGCCGCCAAGACCGTCACCGGGTCCCTCGAGGACTTCCCGTTCCTGCCCGAACTGCCCGCCCGCGGGCCGGGCGCCGACATGATCGGGCGCACCGCGGGGATGCTCGTCGAGCTGTACGCGCGCGTCGAGCCGAGCGGGTGGCGGATCGGGGACCGGCCGGGCCGCGACACCCGGCGGGCGCGGTCCTGGCTGGGCCAGGACCTGGACGCCCTGGAGGAGTACACCCAGGACTACCGGGGGCCGCTGAAGGTCCAGGCGGTCGGGGTGTGGACGCTGGCCGCCGCGCTGGAGCTGCGCAACGGCGAGGCGGCCCTCTCCGATCCCGGCGCCTGCCGCGACCTCGCCGCCTCCCTCGCCGAGGGGCTGCGCCAGCACCTGGCCGAGGTCCGCCGCCGGATCCCCGGTGCGCGGGTCGTGCTCCAGCTCGACGAGCCGTCCCTCACCGCCGTGCTGCGCGGACGGGTCCGCACGGCCAGCGGGTACCGCACGCACCGCGCCGCGGACCGGCAGACCGTCGAGGAGGCGCTGCGCGACCTCGCCGCCGTGCACGACGGCCCGGTCGTCGTCCACTCGTGTGCCCCGGACGTCCCCTTCGCGCTGCTGCGCCGGGCGGGTGCGGACGCCGTCTCCTTCGACGCCGCACTGCTCACCGAGCGTGACGACGAGGTGATCGGGGAGGCCGTGGAGGCGGGTACCCGGCTGTTCGCCGGTGTCGTGCCGGGTACGGACGGCCCGTTGTCAGACCCTGCCGGTAGCGTCTTGGGTGTCAGGACGCTGTGGCGCAGGCTGGGGCTTCCTCCGGGGCTGCTCGCGGAGGCGGTCACCGTCACCCCGGCATGCGGACTCGCGGGAGCTTCCCCGGCGTACGCGCGTCGGGTGCTCGCGCACTGCGTCCGGGCGGCGAGATCCCTCGCGGACAACCCAGAGTAACGGGAGGAAACACGTGGCCGGCGACAAGCAGGCGGAGACGACGGCGGTGCCCGCCGAGGCGCGGGAGAAGCACGCGCGGCTGGCGGAGCAGGTCGAGGAGCACCGCTTCCGGTACTACGTGAAGGACGCCCCCGTCGTCAGCGACGCGGAGTTCGACCGGTTGCTGCGGTCCCTGGAGGAGCTGGAGGAGGAGTACCCGGAGCTGCGCACCCCGGACTCGCCGACCCAGAAGGTGGCGGTCGAGTTCGAGACCGACCTCGCCGAGGTCGAGCACCGCGAGCGCATGCTCTCCCTGGACAACGCCTTCGACGACGAGGGGCTCGCCGCTTGGGCCGAGCGCGTGCACAGGGACGTGGGCAGCTCCGACCACCACTTCCTGTGCGAGCTCAAGGTCGACGGCCTGGCGGTCAACCTGACGTATGAGCACGGCCGGCTGGTGCGCGCCGCCACCCGGGGCACCGGGCGGATCGGCGAGGACATCACGCCCAACGTCATGACCATCGGTGAGATCCCGCACCGGCTGAAGGGCGACCGGGTGCCGGACCTGGTGGAGATCCGCGGCGAGGTCTACTTCCCGATGGAGGCCTTCCAGGACCTCAACGCGCGCCGGGTCGGGGCCGGCGAGAAGCCCTACGCCAACCCGCGCAACTCCGCGTCCGGTTCGCTGCGCCAGAAGGACCCCAGGGTCACCGCGACGCTTCCGCTGCACATGGTGGTCCACGGCATCGGCGCGCTGGAGGGCTACTCCGGCCCCGCCCGCCTCTCCGAGGCGTACGACCTCCTCGAGACCTGGGGGCTGCCCACCTCGCCGTACAACCGGGTGGTGGACGACCTGGACGGAGTACGGGCGTTCATCGCCCACTACGGCGAGAACCGGCACTCGGTGGCGCACGAGATCGACGGGGTGGTCGTCAAACTGGACGAGATCCCGCTCCAGGGGCGGCTCGGCTCCACCTCCCGGGCCCCGCGCTGGGCGATCGCCTACAAGTACGCGCCCGAGGAGGTCAACACCAAGCTCGTCAACATCCGCGTGGGTGTGGGCCGCACCGGTCGGGTCACCCCCTACGCGCAGGTGGAGCCGGTCACGGTGGCCGGCTCGGAGGTCGAGTTCGCCACCCTGCACAACCAGGACGTGGTCCGCGCCAAGGGCGTCCTCATCGGCGACACGGTCGTGCTGCGCAAGGCCGGCGACGTCATCCCGGAGATCCTCGGCCCGGTCGCCGACCTGCGCGACGGCAGCGAGCGGGAGTTCGTGATGCCGGCGGAGTGCCCCGAGTGCGGGACACCGCTGCGGCCCATGAAGGAGGGCGACGTCGACCTGCGCTGCCCGAACGCCAGAACCTGCCCCGCCCAGCTGCGTGAACGCCTGTTCTACCTCGCGGGCCGCAAGGCGCTGGACATCGAGCACTTCGGGTACGTCGCGGCGGCCGCCCTCACCAAGCCGCTGGAGCCCGAGGAACCGCCGCTGCGGGACGAGGGCGACCTGTTCGACCTGACCGTCGAGCAGTTGCTGCCCATCAAGGCGTACGTCCTGGACCAGGACAGCGGGCTGCCCAAGCGCGATCCGAAGACCGGTGAGGAGAAGATCGCGACGGTCTTCGCCAACCAGCAGGGCGAGCCCAGGAAGAACGCCGTCGCCATGTTGGAGAACATCCGGGCGGCCAAGGAGCGTCCGCTCGCCCGCGTACTGACCGGTCTGTCGATCCGGCACGTCGGCCCGGTCGCCGCCGAGGCGCTGGCCCGCGAGTTCCGCTCCATCGCGCGGATCGAGGAGGCGGACGAGGAGGAGTTGGCCGCCACCGAAGGCGTCGGGCCGATCATCGCCGCCTCCCTCAAGGAGTGGTTCGCCGAGGAATGGCACCAGGAGATCCTCCGCAAGTGGCGGGAGGCCGGCGTCCGTACGGAGGAGGAGGGCGGCGGGGAGGACGAGGGGCCCCGCCCGCTGGAGGGACTCACCGTCGTCGTCACGGGCACTCTCGAGCACTTCACCCGGGACGGGGCGAAGGAGGCCCTGCAGAGCCGCGGCGCAAAGGTGACCGGATCGGTCTCGAAGAAGACGTCGTTCGTCGTTGTGGGTGACAACCCCGGTTCAAAATATGACAAAGCAATGCAGTTGAAGGTGCCCGTCCTGAACGAGGACGGCTTCGGCGTGCTGCTGGAACTAGGCGCGGAGGCGGCCGCCGGCGCCGCACTCCCCGCCGAGGAATAGCGGATGAAAGCCACCCGATCAGCGCATAGCGGATGCATACGGGTGGCCGGTGCGTATTCGGGCAACCGTCGACGACCGCTGCCCGTGGAAGCCTTCTGCGGCCTACTGTTGAGAGGTGCGCCGGCCGCGCCCAGCTGCGGTCGGGGCATCCCCTTGTTCTTGACGGGCCTCTGAGGAACGGGGGCCGTGGTGTCCCACCGCGGAGCCGCTCAGGACTGTCCGGGCAAGGGGCCGTGTGCGTGGGCACCGCCGGCTGTGAGAGGGACGGGAATGGAACCGACCGAGAGCGTCGCCCCGGACGCACGGCTGCCCGTCCGTATCAGGGCGGGCGCCTGGCGGGCCGGACAGTGGGTGGCGCGTGCCTGGCACGGCGGCGGGGAACAGGAGACCGGCACACCGGTCGGGCTCCGCCCGGCCGCGCCCGCCCCCGCCCACCCCTCCGGGCTCCCCGGCACCGAAGCCGAGCGCCACCTGTCCTGGCCCACCCTGCCCGCCTCGACGGTCGCGGCGGCCGCCTTCGTCCTGGGCGCCGGTTTCTACCACGCCTTCTCCGGCAGCCACGCCCTCTTCCCCGGCGGCACGGTCGGCTGGTCGCTGGCCCTGCTGACCGGCATCATCGTCGGCCACCTGGTGATGCTCGGACGCGCCCGCTGGTGGGGCGGCACCGGCTCCGGCGCCGCCCTCACCCTCGCCGTGCTGCTGCTGTACGGCTGGGTGCCCGCCGGCATGGTCAGCCTCACCGTCGTCGTCCTGGTCGGCGTGGCCCGCCGGCACCGCTGGCGGCAGGGCGTGCTGCACGGCGCGGTCGACATCCTCGGGATCGGCGCCGGCGCCCTCGTCCTGGCCGTCTTCGGCGCCGTACCGTCCGTCGAGGACCCCTGGTACCCCGGAAGCTGGACGGTCTACACCGCCCCCGAAGTGGTCCTGGTCGCCGCCGCCTACCTGATCGTCAGCCGCACCCTGCTGTGGTACCTGCACGCGCCCCGCTCCGGCGGCCTGCCCACCGTCGCCCGCACCGCCCTGGTCAGGCAGGGCCTGGTCGCGGTCGCGCTGCTCGGCATCGCGCCGCTGGTCTGCGCGGTCGCCGCGGCCGAGCCGATCCTGCTGCCGCTGTTCTCCATCCCGCTCATCGCCCTCGACTCCACCCTGTGGATAGCCCGCGCCCGGGCGGAGGAGCAACTGCGCGATCCGCTGACCGGGCTGCCCAACCGGCAGTGGCTGCTGGAGCGCATCTGGACGGCCCTGGACGACGCCGAGCGCATCGACGCCCGCGCCGCGCTCATGCTGATCGACCTCGACCGCTTCCGCTCGGTCAACGACACCCTCGGCCACCTCGCCGGCGACCGGCTGCTGCTCCAGATAGCAGACCGGCTCCGCCTCGCCCTGCCGCGCGGAGCGGAGGCCGCACGGCTCGGCGGTGACGAGTTCGCCGTCTTACTGCCGGTCGCGGACTCCATCACCTCCGCGATCCGCGTCGCCCGCGGCCTGGTGGCCGCCCTCAGCTCCCCGCTCGACCTGGACGGGCTCACCCTCGTCCTGGAGGCCAGCGCCGGAGTCGCCGTCTTCCCCGACCACGCCCTGGACGCCGAGGGGCTGCTGCGCCGCGCCGACGTGGCCATGTACCAGGCGAAACGGGACCGGACCGGCGTCGAGGTCTACGAGTCCAAACGGGACTCCAACACCCCCGACCGGCTCGGCCTCCTCGGCGACCTGCGCCGCGCGCTCGACGCGCACGAGGTGCAGCTCCACTACCAGCCCAAGGTCCGCTTCGACGGCCAGGTCGCCGGACTGGAGGCGCTGGTCCGCTGGGTGCACCCGGAGCGCGGCAGGGTGCCGCCGGACGAGTTCATAGCGATCGCCGAGTCCTCCGGACTGATGCCCTACCTGACCGAGTACGTACTCGACACCGCCCTCGGCCAGGTCGCCGCGTGGCGCTCCCAGGGCCTGTTCGTCCCCGTCGCCGTCAACGTCTCCCCGCGCGACGTGCACACCCCCGGTTTCGCCGGCTCCGTCGCCGCCCGCCTGGCCCGCCACGGCGTGCCCGCCGGGGCGCTCCAACTGGAGATCACCGAACACGTCCTGCTGGAGGACCCGCAGCGCGCCGCCGACACCCTCGCCGGGCTCACCGGCCACGGCGTGAAGATGTCCCTGGACGACTTCGGCACCGGCTACTCCTCCCTGGTGCACCTGCGCCGCCTGCCGGTCAGCGAACTGAAGATCGACCGCTCCTTCGTGGCCCGGCTCGCCGTGGACGCCGAGGACGCCGCGATCGTCCGCTGCACCGTGGACCTCGCCCACTCGCTCGGCCTGCTGGTGGTCGCCGAGGGCGTCGAGGACGACGAGACCTGGGAGCGGCTGCGCGACCTGCGCTGCGACGCCGTGCAGGGCTGGCTGGTCGCGGCGGCCATGCCGGCGGACGAGACCACCGCGTGGCTGCGGGCCCGCGGATCGCGGGGGTGGGTGCGCCCGGCCGCGGCCCTGCCGGCCGCCGCCACCGACGAGTGAACCGACCTCCCGGAGGCGGACCCCGGCGACGCGCGAGGGCGCTGCCCGGGAGCGCCGCGGGACGGGACCGGCGGACCACCGCTCGGCCCGACCGGGAAACCGTTTCACGGCCATCGCCCGGCGCCCCATAGGATGAGGACCTGTCGTCACCCTCCCGCCTGCCGTGCGACACCCGGCACGCGCGACCGCCGGCGTCGCCGATCCGGCCGCGTGGCTCCGCCACCGGCCGCTCCGGCGCCCCGCGGCGCGTGCACCGGACACCGCACGGCCCGCCCTCCCGGCGGTCGACGGGGGAGCGACGGCAGGCCCTAGGCCCCAAACCGCACACTCACCCCAGAGGATCGCTGCATGCCTGGCATCACGCGCGAGGAGGTCGCCCACCTCGCCCGGCTGGCGCGTCTGGAGCTGAAGCCCGAAGAGCTCGACCACTTCGCAGGCCAGCTCGACGACATCATCGGCGCGGTGGCCCGCGTCAGCGAGGTCGCCGACCAAGACGTACCGCCGACCTCGCACCCGCTCCCGCTGACGAACGTCATGCGGCCGGACGAGGTCCGTCCCTCGCTCACCCCCGAGCAGGCGCTCTCCGGCGCCCCGGCCCAGGAGCAGCAGCGTTTCAAGGTGCCGCAGATCCTGGGGGAGGACTGAGACCGTCATGACGGACATCATCAAGCTGACCGCGGCCGAGATCGCCGCGAAGATCGCCTCCGGCGAGCTCACCGCCGTCGAGGTCACCGAGGCGCACCTGGCCCGCATCGAGGCGGTGGACGAGAAGGTGCACGCCTTCCTGCACATCGACCGCGAGGGCGCCCTGGCGCAGGCCCGCGCCGTGGACGACAAGCGCGCCCGCGGCGAGAAGCTCGGACCGCTGGCCGGCGTGCCGCTGGCGCTGAAGGACATCTTCACCACCGAGGGCGTGCCCACGACCGTCGGTTCGAAGATCCTCGAGGGCTGGATCCCGCCGTACGACGCGACCGTCACCAGCCGGCTGAAGGCCGCCGGCGTCGTCATCCTCGGCAAGACCAACATGGACGAGTTCGCCATGGGGTCCTCCACCGAGAACAGCGCCTACGGCCCGACCGGGAACCCGTGGGACCTCACCAGGATCCCCGGCGGCTCCGGCGGCGGCTCCTCCGCCGCGCTCGCCGCCTTCGAGGCCCCGCTCGCCATCGGCACCGACACCGGCGGTTCCATCCGCCAGCCGGCCGCCGTCACCGGCACCGTCGGCGTCAAGCCCACCTACGGCGGAGTCTCCCGCTACGGCATGGTCGCCTTCTCGTCCTCCCTCGACCAGGGCGGCCCCTGCGCCCGCACGGTCCTGGACGCGGCCCTGCTGCACGAGGTGATCGCCGGGCACGACCCGATGGACTCCACCTCCGTCGACGCGCCGGTGCCGCCGGTCGTCGAGGCCGCCCGCAACGGCAGCGTGCGCGGCATGCGCGTCGGCGTGGTCAAGCAGTTCCGCGGCGAGGGCTACCAGGCCGGCGTGGTGCAGCGGTTCGACGAGTCGGTGGCGCTGCTGAAGGAACTCGGCGCCGAGATCGTCGAACTGGACTGCCCGTCCTTCGACCTGGCCCTGTCGGCGTACTACCTGATCGCGCCCTCCGAGTGCTCCTCCAACCTCGCGCGCTTCGACGGCCTGCGCTACGGCCGGCGCACCGGCGACGACGGCGGGCACTCCGCCGAGGAGGTCACCTCCCTCACCCGCGAGGCGGGCTTCGGCCCCGAGGTCAAGCGGCGCGTCATGCTCGGCACGTACGCCCTGTCGAGCGGCTACTACGACGCCTACTACGGGTCCGCGCAGAAGGTCCGCACGCTCATCACGCGCGACTTCGAGAAGGCCTTCGAGCAGGTCGACGTGATCGTCTCGCCGACGACCCCGACCACCGCCTTCCCGATCGGCGAGCGCGCCGACGACCCGATGGCGATGTACCTCGCGGACCTGTGCACCATCCCGACCAACCTGGCGGGCAACGCGGCCATGTCCCTGCCCTGCGGCCTCGCCCCGGAGGACAACCTCCCGGTCGGCCTGCAGATCATCGCTCCGGCGCTCAAGGACGACCGCCTGTACAAGGTGGGCGCCGCGGTCGAGGCCGCCTTCGTGGAAAAGTGGGGGCACCCGCTCCTGGAGGAGGCTCCGTCGCTGTGAGCAAGGCACTGTCCAAGGCCAAGGGCTTCAAGAAGTCCAAGTCCGGCACGTACCTGTCGATGGCCACCACCGCGTTCGGCGCGGTGAGCGTCGTCAGGCAGATCAAGAAGGCGCGCCTGGAGAACGACACGCTGCGGCTCATCGACGCCACCGTCTCCGCCGCCGCCATCGCCACCGGCCTCGCCATCCTGTACCGCGAGCTGAAGCGGCTGGGCGACGACGACGTCCTGCTGGGCTGAGAGGGAAGTTACACCGTGACCACCACGACCGACCTGGTGTCGTACGAGGACGCGCTCGCGTCGTACGACCCCGTCATGGGCCTCGAGGTCCATGTCGAACTCGGCACCAGGACCAAGATGTTCTGCGGCTGCTCGACCGCCCTCGGCGCGGACGCCAACAGCCAGACCTGCCCGGTCTGCCTCGGCCTGCCCGGTGCGCTCCCCGTCGTCAACGCGACCGGCGTCGAGTCCGCCGTCAAGATCGGCCTCGCGCTGAACTGCGGGATCGCCGAATGGTGCCGCTTCGCCCGGAAGAACTACTTCTATCCGGACATGCCGAAGAACTTCCAGACCTCCCAGTACGACGAGCCGATCGCCTTCGACGGCCACCTCGACGTGCAGCTGGAGGACGGCGAGGTCTTCCGCGTGGACATCGAACGCGCCCACATGGAGGAGGACACCGGCAAGTCGACGCACGTCGGCGGTGCCACCGGCCGCATCCACGGCGCGTCCCACTCGCTGCTCGACTACAACCGCGCGGGCATCCCGCTGATCGAGATCGTCACCAAGCCGATCGTCGGCGCCGGTCACCGCGCCCCCGAGGTGGCGAAGGCGTACGTCCGCGAGCTGCGTGAGCTGATCCGCGCGCTCGGCGTCTCCGAGGCCCGCATGGAGGTGGGCCAGATGCGCTGCGACGTGAACCTGTCGCTGATGCCGACGGGCACCGAGACCTTCGGCACCCGCTCGGAGACGAAGAACGTCAACTCGCTGAGGTCGGTGGAGCGCGCCGTGCGCTTCGAGATCCAGCGGCACGCCGCCGTGCTCGGCGGCGGCGGCTCGATCGTCCAGGAGACCCGCCACTTCCACGAGGACACCGGCAGCACCACCTCGGGCCGCACCAAGGAGGAGGCGGAGGACTACCGCTACTTCCCCGAGCCCGACCTGGTCCCGGTGGCGCCGTCCCGCGAGTGGGTGGAGGAGCTGCGTGCCGGTCTGCCCGAACTGCCGCTGGTGCGCCGCAGCCGGCTCCGCGAGGAGTGGGGTGTCTCCGCCACCGACATGCAGGCCATCCTGAACGCCGGCGCCCTGGAGCCGATCGTCGCCACGATCGACGCCGGCGCCGACGCCGCCTCCGCCCGCAAGTGGTGGATGGGTGAGCTGGCCCGCAGCGCCAACGAGTCCGGCACCGCGCTGGACGGGCTGGCCATCACCCCGGCGCAGGTCGCCCGGGTGACCGAGCTGGTGAACTCCGGCGACCTGAACGACAAGCTGGCCCGGCAGGTCATCGAGGGTGTGCTCGCGGGCGAGGGCACCCCGGACGAGGTCGTCGACAAGCGGGGCCTGAAGGTCGTCTCCGACGAGGGTGCCCTGGGTGCCGCCGTCGACGAGGCGATCGCCGGCAACCCGGGCGTCGCCGACAAGATCCGCGGCGGCAAGGTGGCCGCGGCCGGTGCCCTGGTCGGCGCGGTCATGAAGGCGACCCGCGGCCAGGCCGACGCCGCCCGCGTCAAGGAGCTGATCCTGGAGAAGCTGGGCGTCGCCGACGGCTGAGCCCACCGGACCCGTGCGAGGGGGACGCGCCGTGCCCGGTGCGTCCCCCTTTCGCGGTCCGTGTCGCGCGGCGCGGCGGGTCCACCCCGGCCGGCCCGGCGCGAGACGGTACGCTCGCCCGCCATGAGCGGACGCGGTGATCCCGAGATACCGGAGACGGCCCGAACGGCGGAGGCGGCGGAGACGGCAGAGGCCGGAGAGACGCGTGAGGCGAAGGAGGCGGGGGAGACGGTCGAGCCCCAGCCCCCCGGGGCCACCGGAGCCCCCGAGGCCACCGGAGCCTTCGTGGCCGATGGGGCCACAGGGGCTGGTCGGGCCATCGGGGCCGCCGGTCCGGACGGTGCCGCTCCCGGCGCCGCCGCCGAACACCGAACCGGCGCGGAGCCCCACGAGGGAGCCGACCCGGAGACCTACGAGGAAGCCGACCCGGAGGTTTCCGAGGCGCGCCGGGCCCGCTGGGCCGCGGTGGGGACCGGTGCCGTACTCGCCGTCGCCGGACTGGGCGCCGCACTGCTCCGGCTCTCCGGCTCCGCTCCGGCACTCGTCCCCGTCGCCTACGCGGCCGGAGCCCTGGTGTGCGCGGGCGCCTCCGCGCTCGGCGCCCGCGGCCGTACCCGGCGCGCGTTGTGGCTGCTGATCGCGGGCACGGCGGTGATGGCGCTCGGGGACCAGTTCGACTGAGGCCGCCGCGGCGGCGCGAGCGGCTCCGGTCGGCCGGTCCGGCGGCACGGAGATCACCTGACTGACGTGACGCAATGCATCTGATCGTCTGCGAGTTCTCTCCCACTCCTGTGAATAAGCCCACGAAACAGACAAACGATCATTTCTGCCTGTAAGAGTGTTCCGCAGATTGCTCATGTGTTCTTTGCGGGCTGTTCATCTCATGAACGACTGTTCCCGATCAAAGATCCACGAAGTGACTGGGAGCAAGTTCTTGGCAGCCCTTGCGCGCTGGTGTGTCGAACGCCGCCTCATCGTGATCCTGCTCTGGCTTCTCGCCCTCGGCGGAGTCAGCGCGGCCGCCGTCGCCACCGGCACCGCGTACAGCAACGACTACGCGGTGCCCGGCACCGAGTCCGGCCGCGCCACCCAGCTGCTCGAACAGGGGTTCCCCGGGGTCGGGGGTGACAGCGACACCGTCGTCTGGCACACCGACTCCGGCACCGTACGGGACGCCGACGTCGAGCAGACCATGGCCCACACCCTGGACCGGATCGACGACCTCCCCGGGGTGGCGTCCGTGTCCGGCCCCTACGACGGCCAGGACGGCGGCCGCATCAGCGCGGACGGGCACACCGCGTACGCCACGGTGACCTTCGAGAACTCCGCCGAGAACATCACCCCGGCCCAAGCCCGGGCCGTCGTCGACACCGCCCAGGCCGCCTCGAGCGACGGACTCCAGGTGGAACTCGGCGGCAGCGCCATCGCGCTCACCCAGTCCTCCGGCGGCCACCTCGCCGAGGTCGTCGGGGTGGTCGTCGCCGCCGTCGTGCTGTTCCTCGCCTTCGGCTCGCTCGCCGCCTCACTGCTTCCCATCGCCACCGCGCTGGTCGGCGTCGGCACCGCCTACGCCGGGATCGCGCTGCTCGGCCACGCCATGACCGTGGCCGACTTCGCGCCCATGCTCGGCATGCTGATCGGGCTCGGCGTCGGCATCGACTACGCGCTGTTCATCGTCACCCGGCACCGGCGCGGCCTGAAACGCGGACTGAGCGTCCCCGAGGCCGCGTCCAACGCCGTCGCGACCACCGGACGGGCCGTCGTCTTCGCGGGTGCGACCGTCTGCATCGCGCTGCTCGGCATGCTGATCCTGCGGCTCAGCTTCCTCAACGGCGTCGCCGTGGCCGCGTCGCTGACCGTGGTGCTCACCGTCGCCGCCTCCGTCACCCTGCTGCCGGCGCTGCTGTCGCTCATCGGCATGCGGGCGCTCAGCAGGCGCGAGCGGCGCCGGCTGGCCGAGCACGGGCCCCAGCCGGAGCTGCCGACGGGGCTGGCCGCCCGCTGGTCGGCCTTCGTGGAGCGGCACCCCAAGCTGCTCGGCGGCCTGGCCCTCGGCGTCATCGCCCTGCTGGCGCTGCCCACGTTCTCCCTGCACCTGGGCACCTCCGACCAGGGCAACGACCCCAAGACCTCCACCACACGGCAGGCCTACGACCTCCTCGCCGACGGCTTCGGCCCCGGTGTCAACGGGCCCCTCACCCTCGTCACCAAGGTCGACGGAGCCCAGGACCGGCTGGCCCTGGACAACCTCGACACCACGCTGCGCGCCACCGACGGAGTCGCCTCGGTCACCCCGGTGACCTACAACTCGGGTGGCACGACCGCGTACCTCAGCCTGGTGCCCGACTCCTCCCCGCAGTCGCAGCAGACCAGCGACCTCGTAGACCGGCTGCGCACCGACGTGCTGCCGCGCGCCGAGGACGGCACCTCCCTCGACGTCCACGTCGGCGGCATGACGGCCGCGTACGACGACTTCGCCCAGGTCATCGTCGGTAAACTTCCGCTGTTCGTCGGCGTCGTGATCGGACTGGGCTGCGTACTGCTGCTGCTCGCCTTCCGGTCCGTGGGCATCCCGCTGAAGGCCGCCGCCATGAACGTCGCCGCCGTCGCCGCGGCCTTCGGCATCGTCGTAGCGATCTTCCAGTGGGGATGGGGCACCGAACTGCTCGGCCTGGGCCGCGCGGGGCCGATCGAGCCCTTCCTTCCCGTGATCATGGTGTCGGTCCTCTTCGGACTCTCCATGGACTACCAGGTCTTCCTGGTCAGCCGGATGTACGAGGAGTGGCTGGAGACCGGCGACAACCGGCGCGCCGTCCGGGTCGGCCTCGCCGAGACCAGCCGGGTCATCAACTCCGCCGCGGTCATCATGATCTCCGTCTTCCTCGCCTTCGTCCTCAGCGGCGACCGCGTGATCGCGATGTTCGGCATCGCGCTGGCCGCGGCCGTCGCCCTGGACGCCTTCGTCCTGCGCACCCTGCTCGTCCCCGCCCTGATGCACCTGCTCGGCGGCGCCAACTGGTGGCTGCCGCGCCGACTGGACCGGCTCCTGCCGCGGATCAGCATCGAGCCGCCCGAATGCCGTGCCGCGCATGAGAAGCTCACGGACGTCGTGGAGGCACTGGAGAAGGAGCCGCAGCCGGATGTACGCGATATCGCTGGGTGACGACGGAGCCGAACTGCGTCCGCTGGAACCCTGGCACGCCGAGGAGTTCCTGGCCCATCTGGAACGGGGCCGGGAGTTCATCAACCGGTACGTCCCCTTCGGCTCCCAGACCACCGACGCCGCCTCCGCGCGCGCGGCACTCCAGCGCTACGCGGACCTGCGCGCCGCCGACACCGCCCACGTGCACGGGCTGTGGCGGGACGGCAGGCTGCTCGGCGGCGTGCTGACGCTGGAGTTCGACGCCGAACGGGGCACCTGCGAGGTCGGCTGCTGGCTGGAGCCCGCCGGTACCGGGCACGGGCTCGTCACCCGCGCGATGCGGGTGCTCATCGACTGGGCGGTCGAGGAGCGCGGCATCCACCGGGTCGAGTGGGTCGCCGCCTCCGGGAACGTGCCGAGCCTCGACGTCGCCCGCCGGCTGGGCATGACCCGGGACGGCGTGCGCCGCGAAGCCCACCTGCACCACGGCGTACGCCACGACCTGGAGGTCTGGGCGGTCCTCGCCCCCGAATGGCGCGCGGCGCGCGCCCGCGCCGCGCGCCCCGCCACCGCCCGCGACCTCCCGGGAGGGAACGCATAGCCCACCGCGGCCCGGCGGACCGGACCGCCGACGGCGGGACCCTCCCCACCCGCCCGCGGCGCTGCCACCGCTGCCGGCGCTCCGCGTGGACGCCCGCTCCCGCCGGGCACGCGAACGCACCGCGCCCCGACCATCCGTACCCGCAGGGGAACCCCGGCTCTCCTGCGCACCGATCCGACGGACGGGGCCGAGGCGCCGATCCTCCGGACGGGGCGAGTGCCACCGGGTGTGAACCGAGCGTTAAGCGGCCTCTCAGACTCCCTCCGTACCGTGCGGAGCATGGGAACGAAGACAGCCGAGGAGACGGCCGGGACACCGGCCGACGGGACAGCAGCCGGCGGGACGACCGGGCCCGCGGCGCCGGCCGACGAGAAGGCCGGGACCGCCGGGCAGGAGGGCGAGACGGACCCGGGCACGCCGGCCGGGGAGGCCGAGGCCGTCGACGAGGCGGGCGACGACTCCGCCGTCGAGGCGGCGCCCGAGGCCCCGGCGGGCCCCTCCGGGGTCGGTCAGGGCGCCGGAGCCGTCGTCTCCGCCGCGCTCGGGATCGTCTCCCTCACCGGCGGCTGGATCGGCACCGTGGCCTCCGCCCGCCAGTCGCTCATCGGCCAGCTCCGGACCTCGACGTCCTCCAGCGTCGCCAGAATGGTCAAGGAGGGCTACGGGGACGCCTGGCACGCCACCGCGGTCTGGGCCGGCCTGTTCGCGCTCACCGCGCTGATCGTCGGCGCGGGCGTCCTCGCCCGGCCCGCGTTCGGCGCGCCCGGCAGGCCGCAGGCCCCGTGGATCAAGTCGGTCGCCTGGGCCGGCGTCTGCCTCGGTCTCATCGGCCTGCTCCTGGCCGTACTGAAGTACACCGACGTACTGCTCGGCCTGCCCGCCACCGGCTGACCCCACCCGTCTGAGGGGGCCTCAGCCCCGGCCCGCCGCCGCCCCGCATCGGTCTGAGTCCCCCCGACGCGCATCTGAGGCCCCGCGGGGCGCACAGATGCGGAAGTCTCCCGATGCGGCGGACCCCCCTGGCGGAGGAAGGTCGACGTGTCGCCGCGAACAGCGCGGACCGGCACCGACCTTCGTCACCGGGAGCACACCATGTACGAGTACGACTTCCACCGGGCGCGTTCCGCGGAACTGATCCGCCGGGCCGAGGACGAGCGGCTGGCCCGCGAGGCCGCCCGGGGCGGCCGCGCCGCCCGCCGTGCCCTGCGCCGAGCGGCCGCGGCGCGCTCCGGCAGCGAGCACCATAGCCGCGGGTCCCGGCGGCGCTGGTCCACCCACACCGCATGACCGCCCGCATGGCGGCCACGGGCGGTCCCGGAAGCACCGGGGCCGCCCGCGTGCGTGTTCCCGGCACGGGGAAAACCCCTGCCGCAGGCCCGCGTCCGCGTGCGATGCTCGGCCCCGTGGAGAACAGATCCGTCAGCCCCGTGTTCGTCGGCCGCACCGCAGAACTGGCCGCGCTGGACGAAGCGCTCGACCGGGCCCGGTCCGGCGAACCGCAGGCACTGCTGCTCGCCGGCGAGGCCGGAGTCGGCAAGACCAGGCTGGTGGAGGAGTTCACCGCCCGGGCCGCCCGGCGGGGCGCCGTCGCCGCGGTCGGCGGCTGCGTCGAGATCGGCGCCGACGGACTGCCCTTCGCCCCGTTCTCCGCCGCGCTGCGCACCCTGCGGCGCGAACTGCCCGCCGAACTCGCCGCCGCGGCCGCCGGCCAGGAGGAGGAACTCGCCCGCCTGCTCCCCGAACTGGGCGACACCGGCGGGGGACGGCACGAGGAGGAGGGCACTGCCCGCCTGTTCGAGCTCACCGTGCGCCTGCTGGAGCGGGTCTGCGCGGACCGCGCGGTCGTCCTCGTGCTGGAGGACCTGCACTGGGCCGACGCCTCCACCCGCCACCTGCTCGCCTACCTCTTCCGCACCCTGCGCACCGGCCGTCTCGTCGTCCTCGCCACCTACCGCGCCGACGACATCCACCGCCGGCACCCGCTGCGGCCGCTGCTCGCCGAACTCGACCGGCTGCGCACCGTCCGCCGCCTCGAACTGGGCCGCCTGACCCGCGACGAGGTGGGCCGCCAGATCGCCGGCATCCTCGCCGCCGAACCCGACCCCGGCCACGTCGACGACATCTACGAACGGTCCGACGGCAACGCCTTCTTCGTCGAGGAGCTCGCCGTCGCCGCCGCCGAGGGCTGCTGCGCCGGGCTCACCGACTCCCTGCGCGACCTGCTGCTGGTCCGCGTCGAGGCGCTGCCCGAAACGGCCCAGCAGGTCGTCCGGGCCGTCGCCGAGGGCGGCTCCGCCGTCGAGCACCGGCTGCTCGCCGCCGTCGCCGGGCAGGCCGAGGACGACCTCATCGAAGCCCTGCGCTCCGCGGTCGGCGCCAGCATCCTCACCGCTCTGGCCTCCGACGACGGCTACCGCTTCCGCCACTCCCTGGTGCGCGAGGCGGTCAGCGACGATCTGCTGCCCGGCGAGCGCTCCCGCCTCAACCGCCGCTACGCCGAGGCCCTCCAGGCGGACGCGGGCCTCGTCCCCGACGACCAGCGCGCCATGCGCCTGGCCAGCTACTGGTACCACGCGCACGACCCGGCCAAGGCACTGCCCGTCGTCCTGGAGGCCTCCGCACAGGCCCGCGCCCGGCACGCGTACAGCGAGCAACTGCGCCTGCTGGAAAGGGCGATGGAACTCTGGGATGCCGCCCCCGAGGAGGTGCGCGCCGCACTGCGCCCCCTCGACTGCGCGGCGGCCTACCCCGGATGCGGAGGCGACCCGGCCCGGTCGCTGCGCTACCTCGACCTGCTGGGGGAGGCCGCCGTCGCGGGCCGCTTCTGCGGCGAACGCGAACGCGCACTGAAGATCACCAAGAGGGCGCTGAGACTCCTGGAGGACCAGGACGACCCCCTGCACACCGCCTGGTTCTGGGTCGAGCGCTCCCGCCTGGTGCAGGCCCTGGCCCGCGGCGACGGCCGCGCGGAACTGACCAGGGCGCAGGAACTGGTGCGCGGGCTGCCGCCCTCGGAGGTGCACGCCGAGGTGCTCACCCACGTCGCGAACTGGTCCATGCTGCGCGAGCCGGGGCCCGAGGCGGTCGCGGACGCCGAGCGGGCGGTGCAGTACGCGCGCATGGTCGGCGCCCGACAGACCGAACTCAACGCCCGGCTCACCCTCGGGTGCCTCACGCTGCACGCCGGCGACACCGACGGCGGTCTCGCACTGCTGCAGGAGGTCAAGGAGCAGGCCCTGCGGGAGGGCGCCTTCTACGTCGCGGGACGCGCCTATGTGAACCTGCCCGGCGATCTGGAGTCCGTCGGCCGGTCCCGGGAGGCCGCGGAGATCCTCGTCGAGGGCGGGGACTTCACCCGGAGGTTCGGCCTGCTCGACTCCGAGGCCTGGGTCTGGGCCAACCTCGCCGAGTCCCGGTACTCCCTGGGCTGCTGGACGGAGGCAGCCCAGGCGGCGGAGGTCGCGCTGCGCAGGGGACAGAGCGCCCGGCCGCAGGGCGCGGGCGCCGCGTGCCTGGCCCACCTCGCACTGGCCCGCGGGGACCGGGACGAAGCGGCCCGCCGGCTGGCCGACGCCCGGGCCTTCTTCGGCGCCCACGACCGCATGCCCCATCAGTTGCTGCTGCTCGCCTGCCTGTCGATCGGCATCGCCGCGGCCGAGGGCCGCCTCCTCGACGCCCGGGAGGAGCTGGCCCGCGTCCTGGACGCCGGATTCCCGCCCGGTACCCAGTCCTACGGCTGGCCGCTGCTGATCACCGCGGCCACCGCCGAGGCCGACACCCGCACCCTTCCGGTCGCTCAGCCGGGCCGGGCCGAAGCCCTGGAGCGGATCCGGGCGGCGGCGAAACGGCTCGCGACCAACGCCCCCGTCTGGCACGCCCACGCCGACTGGGTCCGCGCGGAGCTGCGCCGGGCCGAGGGCACGGGCACCGTCGACGACTGGACGGACGTGGTCACCGCGTTCGAGGCGCTGGAACGCCCCTACGACCTCGCCCGCGTCCGCCACCGCCTCGCCGAGGCCCTGCTGACCTCGGGGGCCCGCCGGCCGGCCGCCTCGCCGTCCTCAGCGGGGGAGGACGAGCGCGCCCGCGCCGCGGATCTGCTCCGCCTCGCCCGCGCCACCGCCGCGCACCTCGGCGCCCGCCCGCTCGCCGCGGACGTCACCGGGCTCGCCCAGCGCGCCCGCCTCGCCCTGGCCGCCGCCTCCGACAGCCCGCCCGCACCCGTCGACCCGGCCGAGTCGCTGGGGCTCACGGGCCGGGAGCGCGACGTGCTGCGCCTGGTCTCGGCGGGCCGCACCAACCGCCAGATAGCCGAGGAGCTCTTCATCTCCCCGAAGACGGCCAGCGTGCACGTCTCCAACATCCTGGCCAAACTCGGCGTGGCCGGCCGAGGCGAGGCGGCCGCGATGGCGCACCGGCTGGAACTCTTCCCGCCGCCGGACCCCAGGCGGACCGTGGAGGCCCGCTGACGGCGCCGGACCAGCAGCGGGGGCGGGCCGGGGCGGGGGCGGGCCGGGGCGGGAGCGGGCTCCGGGCGCGGGCTGGGGCCGGAGCGAGCTCGCCGGGTTGAGGTGGGCCGGGCGGGAGCCGCCCCACGACGGCCCCGGCGGCAGGTCGGCAGGTCGGCGGGTGGCCGGGCATCGGCGGACCGGTCAGCTCACCCGGAGCTCCAGTATCCGGTCGTCGCCGCTCTTCGGGTCGCCCCGCCCGTCGGTGTTGCTGGTGGTCAGCCAGAGCCTGTTGCCGCCCGCGGACACGACGGTGCGCAGCCGGCCGTACTCGCCGGTCAGGAAGGCCTGCGGGGCGGCCGAGGTCTGCGTGCCCTTCAGCGGGATCCGCCACAGCCGCTCGCCCCGCAGCGCGGCCATCCAGACGGAGCCCTCGGCGTAGGCGATCCCGCTGGGGGAGGCCTCGTCGGTGTGCCACTGCGCCACCGGATCGTGGTAGGCGGGATTGCCGGAGCGGCCCTCCGCCTCCGGCCAGCCGTAGTTGTCCCCCGGCTTGATCGCGTTCAGCTCGTCCCAGGTGTCCTGGCCGAACTCCGAGGCGAACAGCCGCTGCTCGGCGTCCCAGGCCAGGCCCTGCACGTTGCGGTGGCCGTAGGAGTACACGGGGGAGTCGGGGAAGGGGTTGCCGGGGGCCGGGTCGCCCTCCGGGGTGATCCGGAGGATCTTGCCGCCCAGGGAGCCCTTGTCCTGGGAGAGCCGCCCGTCACCGCTCTCGCCGGTGCCCACGTACAGCATCCCGTCGGGGCCGAAGGCGATCCGCCCGCCGTTGTGGATCACCCCCTTGGGTATCCCCTTGAACACCGTGTCCGGGGCGCCCAACTGGTCCCCGGCCGCCCGCTTCTCGTCGTACCGCACCCTCACCACGCGGTTGTCGGACGCCGAGGTGAAGTACGCGTAGACCATGTGGTCCGAGGCGTAGTCCGGGGAGAGGGCGATACCGAGCAGCCCGCCCTCACCGGCCGGATCCACCCCGCTGACCTCGCCCAGCTCCGTCTTGCGGCCGGTCTCCGGGTCGACGCGGGTGATCGTGCCCCGGTCCCGTGAGGAGACCAGCAGGTCGCCGCCGGGGAGCGGAGCGAGGCCCCAGGGGGTGTCCAGGCCGGTCGCGACGGTGCGCACCACCTGCACCGAGCCCTTCGCGGGCGGTGTCGGCTCGGCCGTCGTCCGGGAGGGCGAGGGGGCCTGCGCGCTGCTCGCCCCCGGGGTGGCCCCGGCCCCGGTCCCCGACGGCCCCCCGCCGCCGGAGGAGCAACCGGCCGCCAGCACGAGGGCGGCGGCGGCCAGCGCGGCCGCCACGGCTCGACGTTGCACGATCATGGTCCCTTCGACGCGGGCTTCTTCCTGTCTACACCGCTCGCGGCTCCCGGGTTCCCGATCACCGAATCCCGTCCCCGATCACCGAATCCCGTCCCCGATCACCGAATCCCGTCCCCGATCACCGGGTCCCGTCCCCGATCACCGGGTCCCGTTCCCGGGCCATCGAGTCCGGGCACCCCGGCCATCGTGTCCGGGCACCCCGGGCCTCAGTCCCAGGATCCCCGCGCCGGCGGCAGCGACGCCACCTCGGCCAGATCCCGCTCGGTCAGCCTCAGCCGGGCCGCGGCCGCGTTCTCCGCCACCCAGCGCTCGTGCTTGGCCCCCGGTACCGGGACCACGCCGGGTCCCTGGGCCAGCACCCAGGCCAGTGCCACCTGGCCGGGGGTCACCTCGTCGCCGTGGCGGGCGGCGACACGGCGCAGGCCGGCCACGATCGGCTGGTTCGCGGCCATCATCTCGGCGGTGAAGCGGGGGTGCCGGGCGCGCATGTCGTCCGGCTCGAAGCCCTCACCGGGGGTGAGGGTGCCGGTCAGGAACCCGTTGCCCAGCGGCATCGCGGCCAGGAACCCGACCCCGCGCGCCGCGCACCACGGCAGCAGAGCGTGCAGCGCTTCCGGCGACCACACCGACAGCTCGGCCTGCACCGCGCCGACCGGGAACACCTGCTGCACCCTCCGCAGCTGCCGGAGCGTCCCCTCGTACATCGGGCCCCCCGCCCGGCGTCCGCCGCGCGCACCCACCGCGCACAGCCCCAGCGCCCGCACCTTCCCGGCCCGGACCAGGTCCGCCATGGCCCCCCAGGTCTCCTCGACCGGGACCTCCGGATCGGCCCGGTGAAGCTGGTACAGGTCGATCACATCGGTCCGGAGCCGCCGCAGCGAGGCGTCGCAGGCCCGTCTCACGTAGCCGGGGCGGCCGCTGGCCACCAGGTGCTGCTCGCCCGCCAGCAGTCCCACCTTGGTCGACACGAAGGCCTCCGAGCGGCGTTCCTTCAGCACCCGCCCCAGCAGCAGCTCGTTGGTGAACGGGCCGTAGACGTCCGCCGTGTCCAGGAGGTCGCAGCCCAGATCCAGCGCGCGGTGCGCCGCTCTGAGGGACTCGTCGCCCCGCCGCCGAGATCCGCTGTACCCCCAGCTCATCGGCATGCACCCGAGCCCGACGGCGCCCACCGCGAGCGCCGCCGCACCGATCGTCCTGCGCTCCACCTGCTCGTGAACCTCCTCCTGCCGGCGCCTTCAACCTAACCTCTGCGCGCCCGCCGGCCTCACCTAGCCTCCTGACCATGACTGCGACCGCTGATGTGTGGCTCCCCCTGCCCGCCGAGGAGATCGAGGGCCTGCCCGAGGGCCCCCGCTACCGGTTCTGGGACGGCGAACCGGACTTCCCCGCCGATCCGGCCGACTGCGCGTACTACGTGGTGCCCTACCTCAGGGGCAGCGAGGTCGCCGTGCGGCCGCTGCCCGAGATGACGTCGGTGCGGGTCGTGCAGACCCTGTCGGCGGGGATCGACCACGTGGAGCCCGGGATCGGGCTGCTGCCCCCGGGGGTGCGGCTGTGCAACGCCCGCGGGGTGCACGAGGCGAGCACCGCCGAGCTGGCCCTCACGCTGGTCCTCGCCTCGCTGCGCGGCGTCCCCGACTTCGTCCGGGCGCAGGACAAGGGTGAGTGGCGGGGCGGGTTCCGGCCCGCGCTGGCCGACCGCACCGTCCTCATCCTCGGATACGGTTCCATCGGGTCGGCCGTCGAGGACCGGCTCGAACCGTTCGAACTGGCGCGGATCGTGCGCGTCGCGCGCTCCGCGCGCACGACGGCGCGCGGGCCGGTGCACCCGATCACCGACCTGCCCGCCCTGCTCCCCGACGCGGACGTCGTGGTCCTCACCACCCCGCTGACCGACGCCACCCGCGGACTGGTCGACGGCGGTTTCCTCGCCCGCATGAAGGACGGCGCCCTGCTCGTCAACGTGGCCCGCGGACCCGTCGTCGACACCGATGCCCTGCTCGCCGAGGTGGGGAGCGGCCGCCTGACCGCCGCCCTCGACGTGACCGACCCCGAGCCGCTGCCTCCCGAGCACCCGCTGTGGCGGGCGCCCGGTGTGCTCATCAGCCCGCATGTCGGCGGGCCCACCAGCGCGTTCCTGCCGCGCGCCAAGCGGCTGCTGGCGGACCAGCTGACCCGCTTCGTACGCCGGGAGCCGCTGCGGAACGTGATCCTCACGACGGGAACGGCGGACGACCGGGCACTGTAGGGCGGCAGGCGGCCGGGCACTGCAGGGCGGCGGACGACCGGGCACCGCAGGGTGGCGGGCGGCGGGGATTGAGCCTTCCGGGTGATCCCCCGTGCGGGGGATCCTCGTGCGGCGGACCCGTCGGTGTGCGCTACGCCGTCCGTGGGAACGGATCCGCGTGCCGGGGCGTGCCTCCCCCGCGGGCGTGCGCCGCCCGTGCAAAGCTGCGTCGCCCGTCCGGGTGCCGGCCGCACGGAGCCGGCGGCGGACGCGGTCCGCCTCGCACCCCTCCGCAGCGTCCCGGCTGCGACCCCGCCCGCATCCGTGCTGGTCGTCACGGAGCGTAGAGATGCTATGTCCCTGAGTGACGATCCTGGTGTATCGTCCCGACAGGGGCTGCGCCGCGCACCATTCGGCGCCGGGGACGGACATGTCAGATTTGTGAGGGGGGCGACGGGCGATGCACGGCCTATGGACGAACGATCCGACGCGGCGGGTCCGCCGGCGGCGACCCTGGCACGCGGCCGCACGCGGACGAGGTCACCCCGCAGACCCGTCCCGCCGTCGCAGCGACCGCCCGACTCATCCCCTCCGCCGCGGCTGCGTCCGCCGGCGGCAGGCCCGGCCGGAGCGGCGGAACTCCCGGCAGTCGGGGGCCGAGTGCACCGGGAGCGACCGGTGAACTCGCCGCCGTCCACCGCGGCGCTGGACGGAGCGCTGCGGCCGCAGTCGGCCGCACCGTTCCCGTCGCCGCCCGGGCCGATGACGGGGGACCGGCGGGGGATGGTCCAACAGTTGCTGCTGGCGCTGGTGTGCGCGGGATACGCCGTCGGCTCCGAGCTCGGCTGGGGGTCCGCCGAACTCGCCCTGGTGATGGGTGACTTCGGACTGAGCTTCGCAGCCGGCGCCGCGGCGGTGTCCTGCTTCCTCTACGCCCGCACCCGCCAGGTCCGCTTTCGGCCCGCCTGGCTGCTGTTCGCCCTCTCCTCGGCGATGGCGGCCCTCGGCAACGGCATCTGGGGATGGTACGAGGTGGTGCTGGGCCGGCCCGTGCCCAGCCCGTCCTACGCCGACCCGTTCTTCCTCTGCTTCGCGCCGCCCGCCATCGTGGGCCTGCTGGTGCTCGCCAAGAGGCCGATGAACGGGGCCGGCTGGGTCTGCCTCGCGCTGGACGCCTGGCTGATCGCCGGCTCGCTGCTCACCCTCTCCTGGAGTCTCGCGCTCGCCCAGGCCGCGAAGTTCGACGGGCCCAGCGTGGCCCACACCGCACTGTCGCTGGCGTACCCGCTGCTGGACATCGTGCTGGTGAGCATGGTGCTCGTGCTGCACTTCCGGCGCTCGACGGTGAACCGCTCGGCCGTCAACACGGCGATCGGCGCGCTCGCGCTGACGGTGGTGTGCGACGCCCTGTTCACCTCTCCGCTGATGCACAACACCTACCGCTCCGGACAGCTCCTGGACGCGGGCTGGTTCGCCGGCTCGCTGCTCCTCGCCTACGCGCCCTGGGCCGTCCCGCGCCACCCCCGGACGGACGGCGAAGGGAGGACCCGGGTGGTGCACGAGCACGTGCCCGGACGGTCGACCGGAAGCCACGCGCCCGCACCGGCGGGCGCCGAGCGCGGGCGGTATCCGGCCACCCGGCCCATCACCGGTTCCCTCGCCGCGCTCACGCCCTACCTGGCGGCCGCCGTCTGCACCCTGGGAATCCTGTACAACGTGCTCGACGGCCGCAGCGTCTCCCGCGTGGTCCTGCTGACCGGCGGCACCGTCGTGCTCGCCCTGGTGATCCGCCAGGCCATCATGCTTCTCGACAACGTCAGCCTGACCCAGGAGCTCGCGCAGAAGGAGAACCACTTCCGCTCCCTCGTGCAGGGCTCCAGCGACGTCATCATGATCGCCGCCCCGAACGGCGTGCTGCGGTACGTCTCCCCGGCCGCGGCCAGGGTCTGGGGACGGCCGGCCGAGGAACTGGTGGGTACGGAGCTGGCCACCCTCATCCACCCGGAGGACCTGGGGTGCGTGCTGCACGAGGTGCGCCGCTTCCTCGCCGCCAACCCTCTCGAGGAGACCACCACCCGCATCGAGTGCCGCTTCCGGTCCGGCGCCGGGGGCGCCTCCCGCTCGGCCGGAGCCGAGGGCGGGGGAGGCTGGCTGAACGTCGAGTCGACCGTCAACCGCCACCACGGCGGCCTCATCTTCAACAGCCGGGACGTGACCGAACGGGTACGCCTGCAGGCGCAGTTGCAGCACAGCGCCGAACACGACCCGCTCACCGACCTGCCCAACCGCGCACTGTTCACCGCCCGCGTCCAGCAGTCCCTGTCCGGCCGCCGTGCCACCGACCGGGGTACCGCCCTGCGCAACACGGCCGTGCTCTTCATCGACCTCGACGGCTTCAAGGCGGTCAACGACACGATCGGGCACCAGGCCGGGGACGAGCTGCTCGTGCAGGCCGCGCGCAGACTCCAGGACGCGGTCCGGCACGGGGACACCGCGTCCCGGCTGGGCGGCGACGAGTTCGCGGCGCTGATCGCGGGCGACGGCACCCGGGACCGGGCCGCCCGGGAACGCCACATCCTGGAACTCGCCGAACGCCTGCGGGTCGCGCTGTCGCAGCCCTACACCATCGACGGCGGTGACGTGCGGGTCAACGCCTCCATCGGGGTCGCGTTCGCCGAACCCGGCCTGAGCGCCGGTGAACTGCTGCGCAACGCCGACCTGGCGATGTACCGGGCGAAGGCCGGCGGAAAGGGCCGGGTCGAGCTGTACCGGCCGCAGATGCAGCAGGACGTCGTGCGCAAGGCGGAGCTGGCGACCCGGTTGCGCGCCGCCCTGCACGACGGCGAGTTCGCGCTGCTGCACGAGCCCGTGGTCCGGCTCGCGGACGGCCGGGTCACCGCCGTCTCCGCGCAGGCCCGCTGGCGCTCCTCGCAGGGCGTGCTCTTCACGCCCGCCGAGTTCCTGCGGGTGGCCGAGAACGGCGACCGGGCCGCCGAGCTGTCCCGCTGGGTGTTCCGAGAAGCCGTCGAACGGGCTGCCGAGCGCTCCGCGGCCGGGGTCGCCGTACCCGTGGCCGTCCGCCTCCCCGCACGCCGGCTGCTGGACCGGACCCTGCCGCTCACCTCGATCGAGACCCTGTTGACGCGGCACGGGCTGCCGTCCGGTGCGCTGGTGCTGGAGCTGGCCGACATCGACCCGCAGGTGTCCCTGGGCGAGCTGGAGCGCCGGCTGAACGCCCTGCGGCGGCTCGGCGTGCGGATCGCCCTGGACGGCGTCGGCAGCGGGTACGCGGGCGTCGCCGCGCTGCGCCGCCTCCCGCTGGACGTGCTCAAACTCGACCGGGGCCTCGTGGAGGGCGTCCTGGAGTCCGCGCGGGTGCACAAGATCACCGGGGGACTGCTCAGGATCGCCGCGGACCTCGGCCTGCAGTCCGCGGCCGAGGGCATGGACCTGCCGGAGCAGGCGGCCGTACTGCGGGCTCTGGGCTGCACGTACGGGCAGGGCGCGGCGTTCTCGGGTCCGCTCGACGAGTACCGGCTGCGCAGGACGCTCCGGGCCGGCCGGCTTCCGCTGCCACCGGTACCGGCGGCGGAACCGGCCCTCGCGGGCGGCGGAGCGGGGAGGTACGGGGCCGGGGTGCCGGTCGTCCTCGGCGGCGCCGCAGGACTGCGTTCACATGATGAGACGCCCGTCCCACCCACTTGACACCGGGTGCGTGCCAGAGGGAGGGTCAGTTCCATGCGCACCCGAATTCTCGTACTTGGACAGCGCGTCGGCTGAGCTGGGACCTACCGGAAGGCGATCCGGAATCCCCAGCGACCCACCCGGCGCGCTCCCCTCGCTTGCCTCACGGCACGAGGGGTTTTTTGTTGCACAGACACGTGCCGCACCGCAGCCCGAAACCGTACAGACCTCGCATAACCCTCAGCGATCACCGAGAAGAGAATGCCGATGACCGAGCAGGCCACCGGGGCCCGTCACCCGCAGCCGCGGCCCCGATCCGGAGGACAGCAGCCGATGCCCGTCGAGCATGTCACGGGCGCGCAGTCCCTCATCCGCTCTCTCGAGGAGGTCGGCGCCGACACGGTATTCGGCATTCCCGGCGGTGCCATCCTTCCGGCGTACGACCCGCTGATGGACTCGCAGCGGGTGCGCCACGTCCTGGTCCGCCACGAGCAGGGCGCCGGCCACGCGGCCACCGGCTACGCACAGGCCACCGGCAGGGTCGGCGTCTGCATGGCCACCTCCGGACCCGGAGCCACCAACCTGGTCACCCCGATCGCCGACGCCCACATGGACTCGGTCCCGCTGGTCGCCATCACCGGCCAGGTCGCCTCCTCCTCGATCGGCACGGACGCCTTCCAGGAGGCGGACATCGTCGGCATCACCATGCCGATCACCAAGCACAACTTCCTCGTCACCAAGGCCGAGGACATCCCCCGGGTGATCGCCCAGGCCTTCCACATCGCCTCCACCGGCCGCCCCGGCCCGGTCCTGGTCGACGTCGCCAAGGACGCCCTCCAGGCGAGGACCACCTTCTCCTGGCCGCCCACCATGGACCTGCCCGGATACCGGCCGGTGACCAAGCCGCACGCCAAGCAGATCCGCGAGGCGGCCAAGCTGATCACCGCGGCCAGGCGGCCCGTCCTCTACGTCGGCGGCGGGGTGCTCAAGGCGGGGGCCACCACCGAGCTGAAGGTGCTGGCCGAACTGACCGGAGCGCCCGTCACCACCACCCTGATGGCGCTCGGCGCGTTCCCCGACAGCCACCCGCTGCACGTGGGAATGCCGGGCATGCACGGTGCGGTCACCGCCGTCACCGCGCTGCAGAAGGCCGACCTGATCGTCGCCCTCGGCGCCCGCTTCGACGACCGGGTGACCGGCAAGCTGGACAGCTTCGCCCCGTACGCCAAGATCGTCCACGCGGACATCGACCCGGCCGAGATCGGCAAGAACCGCGCCGCCGACGTGCCGATCGTCGGCGACGCCCGCGAGGTCGTCGCCGACCTGATCCAGGCCGTGCAGAAGGAGCACAGCGAGGGCAACCGGGGCGACTACTCGGCCTGGTGGTCCGACCTGAAGCGGTGGCGCGAGACCTACCCCCTCGGCTACGACCAGCCGGACGACGGCTCGCTCTCCCCCCAGCAGGTCATCGAGCGCATCGGCCGGCTCGCCCCCGAGGGCACCGTCTTCGCGGCGGGTGTCGGCCAGCACCAGATGTGGGCCGCCCACTTCATCCAGTACGACAGGCCGGCCACCTGGCTGAACTCCGGCGGCGCCGGAACCATGGGCTACGCGGTCCCGGCCGCCATGGGCGCCAAGGCCGGGGTCCCGGACCGGGCCGTCTGGGCGATCGACGGCGACGGCTGCTTCCAGATGACCAACCAGGAACTCACCACCTGCGCGCTGAACAACATCCCGATCAAGGTCGCCGTCATCAACAACGGGGCCCTCGGCATGGTCCGCCAGTGGCAGACCCTGTTCTACAACCAGCGCTACTCCAACACCGTCCTGCACTCCGGCCCCGAGCACGACGGCAAGGAACCCGCGCAGGGCACCCGCGTCCCCGACTTCGTGAAGCTGTCCGAGGCCATGGGCTGCCACGCCATCCGCTGCGAGGACCCCGCCGACCTCGACAAGGCCATCGAGGAGGCGAACGCGATCAACGACCGCCCCGTGGTCGTCGACTTCATCGTCCACCAGGACGCGATGGTCTGGCCGATGGTCGCCGCCGGCACCTCCAACGACGAGATCATGGCCGCTCGGGACGTCCGCCCCGACTTCGGCGACAACGAAGACGACTGAGCGAGGAAGAGAGCCCCCGAACCATGTCCAAGCACACGCTCTCCGTCCTGGTGGAGAACACCCCCGGCATCCTCGCCCGGATCGCCGCCCTGTTCTCCCGCCGCGGCTTCAACATCGACTCGCTCGCGGTCGGTGTCACCGAGCACCCCGACATCTCCCGTATCACCATCGTGGTGAACGTCGAGGACCTGCCGCTGGAGCAGGTCACCAAGCAGCTCAACAAGCTCGTCAACGTGCTGAAGATCGTCGAGCTGGAGCCCGCGCAGGCGGTCCAGCGTGAACTCGTTCTGGTGAAGGTGCGCGCCGACAACGAGACGCGCTCCCAGGTCGTCGAGATCGTCCAGCTCTTCCGCGCCAAGACGGTCGACGTGTCCCCCGAGGCCGTCACCATCGAGGCCACCGGCTCCGGCGACAAGCTGTCCGCGATGCTCAAGATGCTGGAACCCTTCGGCATCAAGGAGCTGGTCCAGTCCGGCACGATCGCGATCGGCCGCGGCGCCCGCTCCATCACCGACCGCTCGCTGCGCGCCCTCGACCGGTCGGCGTAGCACCCGCCGCGGGCGGCCGGCGCGCCGTCGGCCGCCCGTATTCCGAGACTCCCGAACCCGCCCTCCCGCCAGCGTCATACGGTGGGACGCAACACCTGCACCCCCAAGGAGAACCCAAAGTGGCCGAGCTGTTCTACGACGCCGACGCCGACCTGTCCATCATCCAGGGCCGCAAGGTCGCGGTCATCGGTTACGGCAGCCAGGGCCACGCCCACGCCCTGTCGCTGCGCGACTCCGGTGTCGACGTCCGGGTCGGTCTGCACGAGGGCTCGAAGTCCAAGGCCAAGGCCGAGGAGCAGGGCCTGCGCGTGGTCACCCCCTCCGAGGCGGCCGCCGAGGCCGACGTCATCATGATCCTGGTCCCGGACCCGATCCAGGCCGAGGTCTACGAGGAGTCCATCGCCCCGAACCTGAAGGACGGCGACGCGCTGTTCTTCGGCCACGGCTTCAACATCCGCTTCGGCTTCATCAAGCCCCCGGCCAACGTCGACGTCTGCATGGTCGCCCCGAAGGGCCCGGGCCACCTGGTGCGCCGCCAGTACGAGGAGGGCCGCGGCGTCCCCTGCATCGCGGCCGTCGAGCAGGACGCCTCCGGCAACGCCTTCGCCCTCGCCCTGTCGTACGCCAAGGGCATCGGCGGCACCCGCGCCGGCGTCATCAAGACGACGTTCACCGAGGAGACCGAGACGGACCTGTTCGGTGAGCAGGCGGTGCTCTGCGGCGGCACGGCCGCGCTGGTCAAGGCCGGCTTCGAGACGCTGACCGAGGCCGGCTACCAGCCGGAGATCGCCTACTTCGAGTGCCTGCACGAGCTGAAGCTGATCGTCGACCTCATGTACGAGGGCGGCCTGGAGAAGATGCGCTGGTCCATCTCCGAGACCGCCGAGTGGGGCGACTACGTCACCGGCCCGCGCATCATCACCGACGCCACCAAGGCCGAGATGAAGCAGGTGCTCGCCGAGATCCAGGACGGCTCCTTCGCCCAGAACTGGATGGACGAGTACCACGGCGGCCTGAAGAAGTACGAGGAGTACAAGAAGCAGGACTCCGAGCACCTGCTGGAGACCACCGGCAAGCAGCTGCGCAAGCTGATGAGCTGGGTCGACGAGGAGGCCTGAGCCTCCGGACACGGGGCCGGGCGTGCGGCTCCGGCCCCGTTGTCCATCCCGTCCAGCCACGGACGGGTGATCCTTCCGCAGCGGCGTACTCTCGCGCCCGCCGCGCCACTACACTTCTGCAACAACGCGTCAGGCCCACAGCGTCGTGTGTCTTCCACGCGGCTAGCCCCCCATCCTCCGCCTGCGGCCGTTGGGACGGCCGTCCGCAAGCTCCCCCATAGCTCCAGAAGCATGGGAGGTGCCACCATGACTTGTGAGGACCTCACGTGAGCTCGAAACCCGTCGTACTCATCGCTGAAGAGCTGTCGCCCGCAACCGTGGACGCACTTGGCCCGGACTTCGAGATCCGGCACTGCAACGGAGCGGACCGAGCCGAACTGCTCCCGGCCATCGCCGAGGTCGACGCCGTCCTGATCCGCTCCGCCACCAAGGTCGACGCCGAGGCGATCGCCGCGGCGAACAGGCTCAAGGTCGTCGCGCGCGCCGGCGTCGGCCTGGACAACGTCGACGTCTCCGCCGCCACCAAGGCCGGCGTCATGGTCGTGAACGCCCCGACCTCCAACATCGTGACCGCGGCCGAGCTGGCCTGCGGACTGATCGTGGCCACCGCCCGCAACATCCCGCAGGCCAACGCCGCGCTGAAGAACGGCGAGTGGAAGCGCAGCAAGTACACCGGCGTGGAGCTGGCCGAGAAGACGCTCGGCGTCGTCGGCCTCGGCCGCATCGGCGCACTCGTCGCCCAGCGGATGTCCGCCTTCGGCATGAAGGTCGTCGCCTACGACCCCTACGTCCAGCCCGCGCGCGCCGCGCAGATGGGCGTGAAGGTGCTGTCCCTGGACGAGCTGCTGGAGGTCTCCGACTTCATCACCGTCCACCTGCCGAAGACCCCCGAGACGCTCGGCCTGATCGGCGAGGAGGCGCTGCGCAAGGTCAAGCCGAGCGTCCGCGTCGTCAACGCCGCGCGCGGCGGCATCGTCGACGAGGAGGCGCTGTACTCGGCCCTCAAGGAGGGCAGGGTCGCCGGCGCCGGTCTCGACGTGTACGCGAAGGAGCCCTGCACGGACTCCCCGCTGTTCGAGTTCGACCAGGTGGTCTGCACGCCGCACCTGGGCGCCTCCACCGGCGAGGCCCAGGAGAAGGCCGGCATCGCGGTCGCCAGGTCCGTCCGCCTCGCCCTCGCCGGCGAGCTGGTCCCGGACGCGGTGAACGTCCAGGGCGGCGTGATCGCCGAGGACGTCAAGCCGGGTCTGCCGCTCGCCGAGCGGCTGGGGCGGATCTTCACCGCGCTCGCCGGCGAGGTCGCGGTCCGCCTGGACGTCGAGGTGTACGGCGAGATCACCCAGCACGACGTGAAGGTGCTGGAGCTCTCCGCGCTGAAGGGCGTCTTCGAGGACGTCGTCGACGAGACCGTGTCCTACGTCAACGCCCCGCTGTTCGCCCAGGAGCGGGGTGTGGAGGTCCGGCTGACCACCAGCTCCGAGTCGGCCGACCACCGCAACGTCGTCACCGTGCGCGGCACCCTCGCGGGCGGCGAGGAGGTCTCGGTCTCCGGCACCCTGGCCGGCCCCAAGCACGTGCAGAAGATCGTCGCGGTCGGCGAGTACGACGTCGACCTGGCGCTCGCCGACCACATGGTGGTCCTGCGGTACGAGGACCGGCCGGGCGTCGTCGGCACCGTCGGCCGCATCCTCGGCGAGGCGGGCATCAACATCGCCGGTATGCAGGTCTCCCGCGCGACGGTGGGCGGCGAGGCGCTGGCCGTACTGACCGTCGACGACACGGTGGCGGCCACCGTACTGGCCGAGGTCGCGGCGGAGATCGGCGCGACGTCGGCCCGCTCGGTGAACCTGGTCTGAGTTCCTGCCGTCCGCCCCGGACGGACAGCCCCGTCGGAACGCCGGCCGGGTCGAGACCCCTCGACCCGGCCGGCGTTCCGCGTGTCCGGGGCCCCGTTCAGAGGATCGCGTGCTCCCGCTCACGATCCGGAGGCGAGCACCCCGCAGGGACGACGCCCGCCGCCTCCAACGCGCTCCAGCCGAGCACCGAGCGCGGGTACCGGGCGGTGAAGAGGGCCGAGCCCGTCAGGCCGAACCAGGAGACGGGGTTCGGCGCCACCGCCGGGCCGAACCCGCGGCCGCGGAGGAGCGCGGGCTACAACCGCGCCCCCTTCAGCGTCATGTGCAGCAGCAGCCGGTCCTCGCCGTCGTCCAGGTCCAGGCCGGTCAGCCGTTCGACGCGGGACAGCCGGTAGTAGAGCGTCTGGCGGTGGATGCCCAGCTCGGCGGCCGTACGGGCGGCCTGTCCCGCGCAGTCGAGGTACACCTCGGCGGTGCGGGCCAGCTCCCGGTGGGCGGGCAGCAGCAGCGGACCGACCATCGGATCGTGCGCGGCCTCCGGCGGCAGCGAGGTCAGCAGCCGGTACGGGCCGATCCGCGCCCACTGGGCGACCGGGCCCAGCCGCCGCTCCGCCAGCACCGCCCGCGCCGCCCCCGACGCCTCGCCCCAGGCCGCCCCCAGCCCCGCGAGACCGGTCCGCGCCGCGGCCACCCCGGCGGCGGGCGCCGGCCCGGTCGCGGCGGCCGGACCCGCGGCCACCGACCCCGCCCGCTCCAGCAGCCGGGACGCCGCCGACACCGCCGGGGTCAGGGTGTCCGTGGCGCGCAGTCGCACCAGCACCGCCAGGCACTGGGCGTCCGTGCCCCACGGGACCGTGCACAGCGCCGTCGCCCCCGGCAGCGCGCGGGCCGAGGGTGCGTCGTCGGGATCGGCCGACGGCCAGGGCGCGACGCAGACCACCGTGTGCGGGCCGTCCGCGCGGCCGCCCAGCGCGGTGCGCAGCTCCGCCACCGCCGCGTCCCGGGGCCAGCCGCGCTCCGCGGTCAGCACCGCCCGCAGCTCCCGGGTCAGGTCGGCGCCGTGCTGCGCCTCGTCCGCGAGCAGCGCGCCGATCCGGTCCGTCACCTCCATCGCCGCCGCCAGCTGCGCCTCGGAGGGACCCGCCTCGCCCTCCAGCAGCCACACGTAGCCGAGCACGACGCCCCGGTGCCGCACCGGAAGGCAGATCCGCCCCCGGTACACCCCCGCGTCGGGGGTCGGCGGGATCCGCACCGGCCCGGTCGCCCGGGTGATGCCGAAGCCCTCGAACCAGCGGCGGACCGCGGCCGTGGAGCGCCGGGTGAGGATCGAGCGGGTGCGGACCGGGTCCAGGGCGGACGGGTCGAGATCGCCCTCGCTGTCGTACGCACCGAAGGCGATCAGCTCGAAGTCCCGGTTCTCCAGGGTCGCGGGCGCGCCGAGCAGCGCCGAGATCTCGTCGACCAGTTCCTGGTAGTCACCCCTGAATTCCGCTGTCACCCGGGCATTCTCCCGCATCCCGACCCGGCCTTCATACACGTGTCTGAGATCCCGTGCACGGATGCGTGACAGCTGTCGATGGCCGCCGAACGGAGGGATCCTTAGGTTTCACGGTGGTTCTCCGCGCCGTCCCCGGAACATCACGTTCACGGACCGTCGGCCGTTTCTTGCCTGTGTTGTGGAGGTGCCCCGTGCTGGGTCCCGTGATTCTTGCCGCGTCGCGCAGCGACCGGATGCGACGCCTGGTCTCGGCGGCCCCGGTGACCAAACAGGTCGTCGACCGCTTCATCCCCGGCGAGAACGTCGACGACATCGTCCCGGTCATCGAGGACCTCACCGCCAAGGGCCTGGAGCTGACGATGGACGTGGTGGGGGAGGACATCACCGCCCCCGAGCAGGCGGCCGCCGCCCGCGACTCCTACCTGGCGCTCGTCGACCGGCTCGGTGGGCTCGGGCTCGGCGAACGCGTCGAGATGTCGGTCAAGCTGTCCATGTTCGGCCAGGCCCTGGACGGCGGGCACGAGCTGGCCCTCGGCAACGTCCGCCCGGTCGTCGAGGCGGCGGCGGCCATCGGCACCACCGTCACCCTGGACGCGGAGGACCACACCACCCTCGACTCGATGTTCGCCATCCACGAGGAGCTGCGCAGGGACTTCCCGCAGACCGGCTGCGTCATCCAGGCGTACCTGTTCCGCACCGAGGCCGACGCGCGTCGCCTCGCCGCCGCCGGCAGCCGGGTACGGTTGGTGAAGGGCGCCTACAAGGAGCCCGCCGAAGTGGCCCACCAGTACAAGCACGAGATCGACAAGGCGTACGTCCGCATCCTGAGGATCCTGATGGACGGCGAGGGATATCCGATGATCGGGTCCCACGACCCGCGCCTGATCTCCATCGCCCAGGAACTCGCCCGGCGCGCCGGCCGCAAGCTCGACGAGTACGAGTTCCAGATGCTGTACGGGATCAGGAGCGACGAGCACCTGCGGCTCGCGGCCGAGGGCCACCGGATGCGCGTCTACACCGCCTACGGCACCGACTGGTACGGCTACTTCATGCGCCGTCTCGCGGAGAAACCCGCCAACCTGCGGTTCTTCCTCCGCTCGATGGTCAGCAAGGGCTGAGCCCGGAAACACCCGCTCAAGACAAGGAGCCAAGGAACCCATGGACGCTGTGACCCAGGTCCCCACCCCCGTCAACGAGCCGGTGCACGGCTACGCCCCCGGATCGCCCGAGCGCGCCCGCCTGGAGGCCAAGCTCAAGGAGCTGGCCGAGAACCCGATCGACCTGCCGTGCACCATCGGCGGTGAGCGGCGGATGGGCGGCGGCGAGGCCTTCCAGGTCGTGCAGCCGCACCGCCACAAGTCCGTCCTCGGCACCTACCGCAACGCCACCCGCGCGGACGCCCAGGACGCGGTGGACGCGGCCCTGGCCGCCGCGCCGGCCTGGCGCGCGCTGTCCTTCGACGACCGTGCCGCGATCTTCCTGCGCGCCGCCGAACTCCTCTCCGGGCCGTGGCGCGAGACGCTGGCCGCCTCGACCATGCTCGGCCAGTCCAAGACCGCGCAGCAGGCGGAGATCGACACGCCCTGCGAGCTGATCGACTTCTGGCGGTTCAACGTCGCCTACGCCCGCCAGATCCTGGCCGAGCAGCCGCCGGCCAACTCCCCGGGGGTGTGGAACCGTCTGGACCACCGCCCGCTGGAGGGCTTCGTCTACGCGATCACCCCGTTCAACTTCACCGCGATCGCCGGCAACCTGCCCACCGCGCCCGCGCTGATGGGCAACGTCGTGGTGTGGAAGCCGTCCCCGACGCAGACCCACGCCGCCGTGCTGCTGATGCGGCTGCTGGAGGAGGCCGGGCTGCCCAAGGGCGTCATCAACCTGGTCACCGGCGACGGCCTCGAGGTCTCCGAGGTCGCGCTGAACCACCGCGACCTCGCCGGCATCCACTTCACCGGCTCGACCAGGACCTTCCAGCACCTGTGGAAGACGGTCGGCAACAACATCGAGAAGTACCGCACCTACCCCCGGATGGTCGGCGAGACCGGCGGCAAGGACTTCCTGGTCGCGCACCCGAGTGCCGACCGCGCCGTGCTCAAGACCGCCCTGACCCGGGGCGCCTTCGAGTACCAGGGCCAGAAGTGCAGCGCCACCTCCCGCGCCTACATCCCGGCCTCGCTCTGGAACTCCGGCTTCAAGGAGGAGTTCGCCGCCGAGGTCGACTACCTCACCATGGGCGACGTCACCGACCTGTCCAACTTCATCGGCGCCGTCATCGACGAGCGCGCCTTCGCCAAGAACAAGGCCGCCATCGACCGAGCCCAGCAGGACCCCTCCTGCACGATCGTCGCGGGCGGCAGCTACGACGACTCCGTCGGCTGGTTCGTGCGCCCGACCGTCATCGAGTGCACCGACCCGGAGAACGAGGTGTTCACCACCGAGTACTTCGGCCCGGTGCTCGCCGTGCACGTCTACCAGGACGACGCCTACGAGGAGATGCTGACCCAGATGGAGTCGGTGTCCGGGTACGCGCTGACCGGTGCGGTCGTCTCCGGGGACCGCGCGGCGGCCGCGTACACCGCTGAGAAGCTGCGCTACGCGGCCGGCAACTTCTACATCAACGACAAGTCGACCGGTGCGGTCGTCGGCCAGCAGCCCTTCGGCGGCGGCCGCGCCTCCGGCACCAACGACAAGGCCGGCGCCCCGCAGAACCTGATGCGCTGGACGCTGACCCGGTCCATCAAGGAGGCGCTGGTCCCGCCGACCGACTACACCTACCCGCACATGGGCTGACCTCCGCCGCGCCGGAAACGGGCCGGGTCCCCCTCGGGGGCCCGGCCCGTCGGCGTTCCCGCCGCCCTCCGGGACCCGGTGCCCCGCGCCTACGCAGGTGCAGCTCAGGGCGGTGGTGTGCGGCCGGCCGTCTCAGATAGTAGGAAGTCCGAGTAATTCCCGGGACAGACGCGCCGTCCTCCCTTAGCTTGGTAGAAGCCGAACGTCTCGCTCGATCCAGCGAGGGCGGTCGCGAGCCCGGCCCCTGTGCAGGCAACCCCTGCGGTCAGGCTCCCCGCCCCTTCCGGCGTCTCGTACCCCCGCTTTCCCCGCACCTTCCGCGTTGCCCTCTGTCCGCGCACCCGGTGCCGAAGGAGTCGATTTCCCATGGCCGAGACGACCGTCCGCCGCCGCGTCCGCCACGTCCCCCGCGTGAGCGAGTCCGACCGCAAGCAGGCCGCAGCCGCCCTCCAGCGCGCCCTCGACCGCCGTGACAACGGCGGCGCGACCGGCCACTGAGCCGCACGGCGGTCGTACGACCCGCCGACTGTCCACATGGTGGATGTTCCATGTCATTCCATGGGACGAAGAGTAGGGTGCCCGCATGTCTCGCAGCATCAATCTCGCAGTGATCCCCGGCGACGGTATCGGCCAGGAGGTCGTGGCCGAAGGCCTGAAGGTCCTCTCCGCCGTCCTTCCGCAGGATGTGAAGCTGGAGACCGAGGAGTACGACTTCGGCGCGCGGCGCTACCACGCCACCGGTGAGACCCTCACCGACGCCGACCTGGAGCGGCTGGCACGGCACGACGCCATCCTGCTCGGCGCGATCGGCGACCCCGGCGTCCCCTCCGGGGTCCTGGAGCGCGGCTTCCTGCTCAAGCTGCGGTTCGCCTTCGACCACCACGTCAACCTGCGCCCGTCCAGGCTCCTCCCGGGTGTCGCCACCCCGCTCGCCGGCGAACCGCGGATCGACTTCGTCGTGGTCCGCGAGGGCACCGAGGGCCCGTACACCGGCAACGGCGGCACCATCCGGAAGGGCACCCCGCACGAGGTCGCCACCGAGGTCTCCGTCAACACGGCCTACGGCGTCGAGCGCGTGGTGCGCGACGCCTTCGCCCGCGCCCAGGCCCGGCCGCGCAAGAAGCTGGCGCTGATCCACAAGAACAACGTGCTCACCTTCGCCGGCCACCTGTGGACGGACGTCTTCCAGCGGGTGGCGGCCGAGTACCCGGAGGTCACCACCGAGTACATGCACGTCGACGCGGCGACCATCTACCTGGTCACCCAGCCCGAGCGGTTCGACGTCATCGTCACCGACAACCTCTTCGGCGACATCGTCACCGACCTCGCGGCAGCGGTCTCCGGCGGCATCGGCGTGGCGGCCTCCGGGAACATCAACCCCGCCGGCGCGTTCCCGTCCATGTTCGAGCCGGTGCACGGCTCCGCCCCCGACATCGCCGGCCAGGGCAAGGCCGATCCCACCGCCACGGTCCTGTCCGTCGCCCTGCTGCTGCGCCACCTCGGCCACGACGCCGAGGCCGACCGCATCGAGGACGCCGTCTCCGCCGACCTCGCGGAGCGCGCCGGCGGGCCCGCCCGCTCCACCTCCGAGATCGGCGACGCGCTCGCCGTACGCGTAGCCGGCTGACCCGCCGCGCTGCCGAAAGCCGTCGGGTCGCAAGGGCACCCGGCGGCTTTCCTCTGTCCCCGCCGGGTGCCACCATCGTTCCCTGGGCCGCTGCACCCCGATTCCTTCGGTTGCCACCTCCGCGCGATAATCGGACGCGGAGCCGCGACATGAGGGAAAGCTCGGACGTCCTAGCACCGACCGCCGACCGGCCGGGCCGCACGGGCGTGACCGCGGCCCGTCACGACAACCGGTGAAGGACTACCACTGATGACGACGCCCACGATCGAGCTCAAGCCCTCCGCCCACCCGCTCTCCCGCGCAGAGCGCGAGGCGGTCCTGGCAAACCCGGGATTCGGCCGCCATTTCACCGACCACATGGTGACGATCAAGTGGACGGAAGGCCGTGGCTGGCACGACGGACAGCTCGTCCCCTACGCCCCGATCCCCCTCGACCCGGCCACCAACGTCCTGCACTACGCCCAGGAGATCTTCGAGGGGCTGAAGGCCTACCGCCAGCCGGACGGCTCGGTCGCCACCTTCCGACCCGACCAGAACGCCAAGCGCTTCCAGCGGTCGGCGCACCGGCTCGCCATGCCGGAACTCCCGGTCGAGACGTTCGTCGAGGCCTGCGACGCGCTGGTCCGGCAGGACCGGGACTGGGTCCCCCCGCACGGCGGCGAGGAGTCGCTCTACCTGCGCCCGTTCATGATCGCCACCGAGGTCGGACTCGGCGTCAAGCCGGCCAACGAGTACCTGTTCCTGGTGATCGCCTCGCCGGCCGGCGCCTACTTCCCCGGCGGGGTCAAGCCGGTGTCGATCTGGGTCTCCCAGGACCGCGTCCGCGCCGTCCCGGGCGGCATGGGCGACGCGAAGACCGGCGGCAACTACGCCGCCTCCCTGCTCGCCCAGGCCGAGGCCGCCGCCCAGGGCTGCGACCAGGTCTGCTACCTCGACGCGGTGGACCACAACTGGGTCGAGGAACTCGGCGGCATGAACCTGTACTTCGTCTACGGGGACCGGATCGTCACGCCCACCCTCACCGGGTCGATCCTGGAGGGCGTCACCCGCGACTCGCTGCTCGGCGTCGCCCGCGACCTCGGCTGCACGAGCGAGGAGGGGCGCATCTCCCTCGACCAGTGGCGGGCCGACAGCGAGAGCGGCGCCCTCACCGAGGTGTTCGCCTGCGGCACCGCCGCCGTCATCACCCCGGTCGGCACCGTCAAGACCGACGGTGCCCAGTGGACGCAGGGCGACGGCAGCACCGGCCCGGTCACCGCCCGCCTGCGCGAGGCCCTGCTCGGCATCCAGCGCGGCGACACCGAGGACCGGCACGGCTGGATGCACCACATCGCCTGACGCCCGGCGGCGGCCGGGCGCGGCCGGCCCCGGGTCGGTCGCGGCCGCCCGCCGAGACCCGGCCGCGGCCGGCCGCCCCGGTCAGTCGCGGCCGCCCACCCGCACGGCCGCGCCGGACCCGGCGTCCGCGGCGGCCGGCGCGGGTGCCCGGTGCTCGCCGGCGGGCGTCAGCAGCAGGTACGCCACCCCGCCGACCAGGCCCGACAGCAGGAAGCTGCAGTCCACCCCGCCCGTCAGGGACAGCAGCGGGCCCTCGTACTCGGGCAGCGACACCGCGAGCAGGCCCACGACGGCGCCCAGCGCCCAGGACGCGGCGGCCCGGAGGTGCCAGCCGGCCCGGTACCAGTAGATCCCGCCCCGCGAGCGGCGGTTGAAGACCTGCAGGGCGTCGGCGTCGTACACGCCGCGGCAGCGGACGAAACCGATCAGGGTGATGACCGCCCACGGTGTGCCGATCGCGGTGAGCAGCAGCACGAAGGACGTCATCGCGTCCTGCGCGCTGGACGCGTAGTGCCCGGCGAAGACGCAGGCCGTGGCGACGACGGCGACGGTGCAGGTGGCGCGGGCCCGGGAGGCGCGCGGCAGGATCGCGTCCAGGTCCAGGCCCATCGAGTACAGCATCAGGCCCGCGTTGCCGACCGAGCCCGCGGACGCGGCGAGCAGCAGCGGCACCAGGTACCAGGTGGGGGAGGCGTCGACCAGCGGTCCGGCGTAGTCGAGCGCGGCACGGGCCCCGAACGCGGTGAACGTGCCGAACAGTTGCGGGACCAGCAGCCCGAGGACCAGACCGGCCCAGGTCGCGTGCAGCACCCGGCGGGAGGAGTGGCGCGCGGGGGAGATGTAGCGGGTGTAGTCGC